>NZ_JBFRUJ010000044.1:0-35071 GCF_041474575.1 Vibrio sp. 10N.222.51.C5 | reverse complement strand
TTATTGATGTCTATTGATGAGGTCATGGAGTTTATTCGCCTTTCCCCTAATAAGGTGGTTGCGAACCATATGGAGGCACTCAATCACTGTGCAGTGACTCGACCAATTCTTAAAGAAGCAATTGATAAAAACGGTTTGTCAGATAAAGTCCTTATTCCTGCTGATGGTGAGACCTTGGAGTTTTAGATACCTGAACTAATCCGGTGACTCCCGATTTAAGTAAATAGTCTAAATGATTTCTGTCCAAACCCGTGTTAATAGGTGCGATTATAATAGCTTGCCAACCAACGAAGAATTCGTGATTGCTCAACAGTCGGTAGAACTTCTGTAATCTGAACTGAAGTCTAAGCAAGAAAAAGACAATCAAAAGCGAGCCCAAGTGGCTCGCTTTTTGTGTCTAGTAAAGATGCGTCTGAATGTTTTAACAGGGGGATAGCCTACAAGGCGATCGTGAAACAGTTTTAGAACAGAGCTTAAATTGCGACTCATCGGGTGATCTGGAAGCGCTAAGGTTATTTAGTCCCTGAGCGGTAGTTTGGATCTGTCCAGCATCGAGGTAACTCTTCCCCTGACATAAACATCAGTTCGGACTTTTTAAACATCTCAGGGTCTTGCTGTTCTTCGCCTGCTTGAAACCGACCTTCGATACTGTCTTGAAATAAGTTGGTTAATTTGGTCATTTCAGTTACATCAACGAGGTCACCGGTTTTTTCTCTTTTAGAAACATTTTTTTGCCCTCAATCTAATCGGTCACCCCTAATTATAATTGCTATTTGGAAAATGAGAGTCTTTTCAATTCCGGCACTTCTTGACTAAGCAGACCCCAGAGCTACGCTTATGATCATCGACAACCCAATCGATGAACAGACTTATCCTCAACAAATAAATGGAGTCGCGATGTCATCTGCCCATATTGCAAACAATCTCAGTGAACTGATTGGCGATACCGATCTTGTTAGAATCAACAGTCTTTCAGAGATATCAGGTTGTGAGATTCTTATTAAGTGCGAACACCAGAACCCGGGTGGTTCGATTAAAGATAGAGCGGCACTTCAGTTGGTTATGGATGCAATGGAAGCCGGTAAGCTTAAGCCGGGAATGACAATCGTCGAAGGTACTGCTGGTAATACGGGAATAGGCCTTGCTCTAGTAGCTAAATCCCTCGGTTACAAAATGTTGGTGGTGATGCCAAAAGGGCAGGCACAAGAGAAAGAGCGTATGATCTCGCTTTATAACGCTGAACTGTTATTGGTCGACCCTTGTCCTTTTGCAAACTCTGAACATTTTTACCACACGGCTAAGCGGATTGGTGTCGAAAATGAGAGTTATTGGTGGGCAGATCAGTTTGAAAATCTCAGTAATTATCGAGCGCACTATTTAAATACTGGACCTGAGATCTGGCAGCAAACACAGGGGAATATTGATGCTCTAGTTTCAGTGGTGGGGACGGGTGGAACCATTGCCGGAAACTCACACTATCTATCTGAGCAGCAACCCAATCTCGAAACTTGGTTAGTTGACCCAAATGGGTCCGGCATTTATTCGTTTCTACGTAATGGACACTATCAATCAACGGGAAGTTCGTTCACGGAAGGCATAGGGATCATGCGAACGGTTGAAAATTTCAGGCAGGCAAAAATCAATCGTGCCATCACGCTTCCCGATCAGGATTTGGTGACGATATCCCGCCTTGTTGCGGAACATGACGGTATTCTTCTAGGAAGCAGTTCGTCGTTGAACGTAGCAGGTGCGCTATACGTTGCGGCTAGAATGGGGAAAGGGAAAACCATCGTTACATTTAGCTGTGACCTTGCTGAGCGCTCGTATTCGAAGCTGCACAACGAAACGTTTCTGAAAGAAAAAGAGATACAGCTTAATAAAGAAAACCTCTCTCAACTATGGGCTCGTTGTCAAGCCGAAGATGGCAGCATGGTCGTCAACGTATAGTCGCTTTAAGTTAGTAACAGCCAGTGGTCTGCCAGCTCTTTCGTTAGCGATGGATATCCGTTAGCGCTAAACATCCGGTTAGAGCTAAACATCTGTTAGCGCCAGAACCGGCACTATTGCTTGTTATTAGGGTAGTGAATCACATTATGAAATACGGCGTTTCCTTCACCGATATTTTTGTAGGCATGGGTCTGGTTAGCATTAAAGCGAACAGCTTGTCCTGCGCGTAACGTATGCCACTCATCATCAAACATCACGGCCATCTCTCCTGAAATGCATAAGATGTGCTCAGTGACGCCTGCGTTATGTGGGGCGGATTCATGCTGGTAATCGGGTGCTAGGGTGAGTTCGAATATTTCAAATCCTAGTGCTTCCTCAAAAGGAAACAACAAACTGACGAAAAAGCCAATGTTGTATTCCTCATGTCTTAGTTCGTTTGCATCTCTGAATAAACTCGTCAGTTCACTGTTTGGGCTAGCAGTGATAAAGCTTGAAAGTGACACCTCGAACCCAGAAGCTATTTGCCAGAGCTTAGCGACTGTCGGGCTGGATTCTCCACGTTCAATTTGTCCTAGCATTGCTTTACTCACGCCTGTTGCTTTCGCTGTTTTGTCTAAGCTCCAGCCTTTTTCTTGGCGAAGGCGTTTCAAGTTAACGCCAACTTTAATTTCTGTTTGCATATTTTCTCTACAAGTTTTTACAAATAAGTTGTGCGTTATAGCGCACGGTGCTAGGTTTGGTCTATGGACGTTATAACGCACGCAGGAAGAGATTAACATGACTAAGCTAAAATTTTCTCACGTCAGTACCGGCTTTATCGCTGTTTTCATTGGTTATGCGAGCGCCGCGGCGATTATTTTCCAAGCGGCAATGAGTGCTGGAGCAACCGAAGAACAAGTGGCGTCATGGTTTTGGGCGTTGGGAATTGGCATGGGGATAACCACAATACTGCTCTCGTTTCATTACAAGAAGCCTGTGGTTACAGCGTGGTCGACGCCTGGAGCGGCGTTGTTAATCACATCTCTTGAAGGGCTGACAATGAATCAGGCTGTGGCCGTGTTTTTGTTCAGTTCGATGTTGATCACGTTGGTTGGATTGGCGGGGGTATTTGAGAAAGTCCTAAAACAGATCCCAACATCGATTGCCTCAGCGATGCTCGCGGGGATTCTATTGCAATTCGGTTTGGGTTTGTTCACGTCGCTAATGGAAGAGGCACAAGTCGTAGCGGTCATGCTCGCTGTATTTATTCTGGCGAAAGCGCGGTTAGGAAATTTACTGATCCCAAGCATTTTCATCATCGCATTGGTCATGTGTGTGGGTTTTGGCAAACTCGATGTTAGTCAGGTGACTATGGGATTAACGACCCCAGTGTTCATTTCGCCCGATTTTGAGTTCTTTTCGTTGTTTAGTGTTGGTATCCCATTGTTTATAGTGACGATGGCTTCACAGAACTTACCGGGATTTGCGGTTCTAAAAGCGAACGGATACCAAGTTGATTCATCGAAGATCATTACCACCACCGGGGTAACAGGTTTGATCTTCGCACCGTTTGGTGGCTTTGCGTATAACCTTGCAGCGATTACGGGCGCTATTTGTATGGGCCCGAATGCGGATAGTAACCCCAAGACACGTTATATGGCTGGGATCTGTATGGGCGGGTTTTACTTGTTAGCTGGTGTGATGGGGATGTCATTTGTGTCGCTGTTTAGCGCCGTACCCTCCGAGATTGTCATTGCGGTTGCTGGCTTAGCGGTGATGCCCACCTTGATGAATTGCCTTGCGGTATCAATGGCAGACAGTCACTACAGAGAACCCGCACTGCTTACTTTCTTATTCACCGCTTCTGGCACCAATTTACTGGGAATCGGTAGCGCATTTTGGGGTTTGTGCATCGGGTTGTTTTGTTGCTGGTTACACAATTACAAAGCTAAGTCGCGTGGAGCAAACAAGACTTCGCAAACTTCGTCGTAATCAAGCGACCCAAGATTAGGATCAGGTTCGCTGTGAATTAGAAACATCAGCAAGTTGTTTGAGTAGTAAGCCCAGTCATACTCGTGACTGGGCTTGCTTACAAAGGAATAAAGCTACTTAACTTCGTATCTCAGTAGCACTTCATTATCGAGAACGACATTTGTCGACCAGATAAAGCTTGCGCCAGCACCACTGAATTTTTCGATAAAGTTCATGTACGCTTTTTTATTGTTCACGCCAATATCGTCTTCTGAATATACCGATGCTAGAGGCCAAGATGTTGAATCGAACTCTTGGTTCATCCAGTTGGTTGGTGTTTCCCAATGAGCGGCGTAGGCATCTTGACCGTGGTCAGTTCCTTCCGTGGTGCAGCTTTCAGAAAGACGCTTCCCGTCCACTTCACTCAAACAAGTCAGGTCATAAATCGGTGAGGTATAAAAGGTTTGTGCTTGCCAGTCTGGACCTGTCACGGTTCCGTCACTAAAGCTCGCGATAAAGCCACCATCACCAGCGTGGTATGCCTTTCCGCGGTTATCTTCGCTGCCAAGACCTAGGTTTTCTTCCCAATCAATCACTTTCACCGCAATCGTGTAAGGCTTCTTCACCTTAAATTTGACGATGTTTGAGTTAAACGGTGTGAAAGGAACGGTGTCTACCGCGATTAACTTGCCGTTGATATAAAGTTCGAAATAGTTATCGGCAAAAATATAACCTGTTATTTCCTCACCGTCTTGATCCACAACAGCTACCGGTACAGAGCTTTGATCGACTTCGGCTAGGCTGCTTGGCGTGGTGTTTGAGCACTCTTCATAAAGATCAAAGGCTTTCGGCCCTGTTGAAAAGTTGTTTTTGGCTGGAACCGTCCAAACCTTTCCTTCTGAGTCCGTAATCTCCCCGACGCCCGCCACTCGGCTACGTCCGTTTGCACACTCAAAGAGATTCGATTCAACGGTGGTCGCCACACCCTGAGTAATACTCGCTGAGCCTTGGTAATCACTGATGTTGCTGACCGAAGGCGTATCTGATGATGGTGAGCAGCCTGTAGCGAGCAAAGCAACCGATGAAAGGGCAAGGGCTTGATATTTTGTGATGAGCATTGATTGGGTATCCGAGAAGGGCTGATTTAAATAAGCGTGGTTCAAAATAAGCGAAGTGCAAGTAAATTAATTGAAAACAAAGCTATTTCAAACAAATCCGAGCTAAGTAGCTAAGTAGCTAAGTAGTTAAGTAAGCCGTGAACTCATAGCTGATAGCTGGAACGACGAAACTAAGCAAGAGCCAAAGCAATTGTGAGGTACCACGCTTATTATTTGATGAGGCATATATTACCCGTACAAATGTAAACAAGCGTAAATCTGAGTAAGCATAGGTAAAACAGCGCTTTTATCGAATGATCACATCAGCTTGCGCGGCGCTGGTAAAAATACTCAGCATGAAGCGGTTTCAGGTTGTGATTGAGATAGTATTTTGCTACAAAACGCGCATAATCTCGCTATACAACATTTAAAGAAGAATTTACCTATGACTACCTTTCAATACTACTTTCACCAACTGCCTTGCTTCGACTGTAAAAAAACGACAGTAAGTACTGATCTTGGTTGGTTAACGCCTGCGATGAAAGACGATGCTATCGCACAAGTGACAGCGACACTTGCACAAGGCGAGGTTACTCCTGATCTTTCTGCAGACGTGGTTTGCACGAAAGAAGAAGCTCGCGAGTACTTACTGCTTAACTTCTTTGGTTATTCAGAAGAAGAATTAGAAAGCGGAATCGAAGCGGATGATGAAAAAGAAGTGGCAGACGAAATCGCAGAGCTAGTAGAAGATGGTAAAGACACTATCACCTTCGAACATGAGATTGCTCTTCAGTGCTGTGCAGACTGCGATGTTGAAGACGAGTCAAACTAAGCTCTTGTATTAAGAGTATTAAGCTAAGTACTCTTATTAAGGTTCATCATGAAGCTATGATGTTCTAATGATGAAAGGCGTTAGCGAATTGAAGTTCGCTAACGCCTTTTTTGTCTCTCTGTTTCTTATCTTTAAGCGGCATTCAATCTTAAGATGTTGTGCTTTCTATAATGCCTTGTTTGCTCAGTTGCGAAAGGATCTCAGCGGTCTTCTCTCTGAATAAATCTCTCAGTAGACGAACAGTCGGGGTGATGGATTGACGACTTGGACACACTAACCACAGCTCGGTAGGGGTCGGCTTAAACTCAGACATAACTTTAACCACTTCACCTGAAAGCAGATGAGGTGACATGTCTAAACAAGATTTTATTGCCACCCCTTTACCCGCGATACACCAACGCCTTACAAGGTCTGCGTCGTTCGAAGCGCGATTTCCTTTTAGTTTCACTTTATGATCTTGAGTACCATCGTTAAACACCCACTCGTCTTGCAACATGTCATGGAGTTGGTAAAGCAACCCATTGTGCTGCGCTAAGTCACTCGGGTGCTTTGGTGCGCCCATTTCAGCCAAGTATTCAGGAGCCGCACACAATATCCTCGGCACATCGCATATCTTGAAACCATACATGTTCGCATCGGTTGGGGAACCGTAACGCAGCGCCATATCGACGGAATCTCGGTAGAAGTCGATATTGCTATCGCTGATGCTAGTACGAAGCGTCGCCTTTGGATATTCAAGCAAGAACTCATCAAGCCAAGGTGTAATTAGGTTGCGCCCTAGATCCGATGAAAGCGCAATGCGAATTTCACCGTCAAGAATACCGAGCTCTTCGCGCATATTGAGCTTTGCTTGCTCCAACATCTTCAAGGCTTGTTCGCATTCCGGTAAATAACGCTCGCCAGCTGAAGAGAGCCTTAGGTGGCGCGTGGTTCTTACAAATAACTCCGCACCGAGTGCCGCTTCAACACGTTTTACCGCTGCACTTGCTGTGGCAGTACGCATATCGAGGTTGGTGGCTGCAGCGGTGATACTGCGAAACTCCGCCACTTTCAAAATGACCTGTAAGTCTTCAAGAAGCATTTCGTTTCCCTGTTCTGAACCTTGAATCAGTTGTTCGGTTACCCATAAATTAGGCATTTTCAAATTGCTAATCTTAGTATTTTTCCTGCGCATATACATCTTATTATCAAAAATCATTTGATAATAAGATGTATATTAGGCTGTTTATCTAAAGCGAGAATTCTCTAAGATTCAATTATCGAATTTAAGGAGAAGTATCATGTCATTACCATTAACAATGAAAGCAATCGGATTTACTCAATCACTTGCGATTACAGAGCAAGACAGTTTATTTGAGTTTGAAACGAGTCTGCCAGAACTAAAAAATAATGACTTGCTGGTAAAAGTGAGCGCGACTTCTATCAATCCTGCTGACGCTAAAATTCGTATTCGTAATGCCAAAGACAAAACTCTTGAGCAGCCAAAAGTGCTGGGCTATGACGCAGTCGGTGAAGTTGTTGGTAAAGGTGCTGACGTTGAAGGCTTCGAAGTCGGTGACCGTGTGTACTATGCGGGTGACGTAACACGCATGGGGGCTAACGCAGAATACCAAGCTGTGGACTACCGTATTACCGCTAAAGCGCCTAAGAGCCTTTCTGATGAAGCTGCAGCCGTTATGCCACTAGCGACGCTTACAGCATGGGAAGCGTTGTTTGACCGCTTGCGTGTTCGTCCTGAAGAGAAAAAGTCTATCCTGATCATTGGTGGAGCGGGCGGCGTTGGTTCAATTACGATTCAACTGGCTAAGCAACTGACCAACCTAAATGTTATCGCAACAGCTTCAAGACCTGAAACGGAGCAGTGGGTAAGAGATATGGGAGCGGACTATGTGGTGAACCACCGTAACCTTGTCGAGTCTGTGCGAGAGCAAGGCATTCAACATGTTGACTACATTTTCAATGTTGCTGATACAAAAGGGCACTGGGATGCGATGGTTGAGTTGATCGCACCGCAAGGCATGATCAGTTCGATTGTTGAATTTGATGGTGGCATTGACTTATCAGCGCTGCAAGGAAAATCAGCAGGCTTTGTTTGGGAGCTGATGTTCACGCGTTCATTGTTTAACACCGAAGATATCCAGAAGCAGCAAGACATCCTATTCCAAGCCGCGAATCTGATTGATTCGGGCCGTATTAAAACGACTCTAACCACGACCCTAAATGGCTTTAGTGTGGATACAATCAAAGATGCACACCAACGCATTGAGAGCAGTGCCTCGATTGGTAAAACTGCCATCAAATACTAATTGCTGATGTTTTAATCCGTCGTTGTTTTGAATTGTTGACGGTTTAAATAGAAGAAGCCCCTGATATCTGATTGCTAGTCAAAAGGTTTCAGGGGCTTTTGTTTGTTTTCAGTTTAGTCAGCTTCTGGTGATGTGATAGGTTTCGATGTTCTGAAGTGAAGCTGTATTAGGTCTAGCTCAAAAGGCGAGGGCTCTTTGTCCGCAATCAAAAAAACTATTTGTTTGATGTCTCGTGCCTTAAGTTCCGGCGCATCGCTCAGTAGCCGACCTCTGAACACCGCTTGAAAATCATTGAAGTGGAACACCTTGTTAAGCCGCACTCCCTTTATCGTATCGAAATCGTGTTTGTAATGAACTCGATTACCATCTTTCGATGTTGTGAGCCTCAGTTGGTAAGTGCGACCATCACCAACGAATACTAGCTCTGCGCTATCTATTTCATGGGCTGGTGATTTAATGGAGCGCTTTACAGAACTGAAACCACCATTATTTTCTAACGATAGCTCGCCCCTAAATCGACTCATATCATCAAGATAAATGAGCTCGCCTGTAGAGATGCCACCCATTACATCGTCGTTGGTCGCTGTCCAATTCTTGTGTTCGTTCGGTTGTATAAAATCAATCATACCTATGCCTGCTACAGATACTTGAGACCATAAAAAGGAGAGGCTGAGTACTAGCCACAAAGGGTGTCTTCGCTTAAGCAATGAAGCCGTTTCGTTCATGATTGTCTCCGTTAGCCGTTAGTCTGTTCGCGTTTTATGGAGAAGGTTCAGTGGCAAGCATACCCATACAATGCTCAATAAATTCAGAGTAATTTGAAGCGTTGCCGTACTCAATTTTTAGCGAACCGTGAAACATCAGCGTCACCGTGACGTCTTTATAGCTTAGCCAACAGGTGTAACCGTCGTAATCATGCCAAGCCGTCATTTCGCCAACTAGATATTTGTTGTCCCGTTGCTCACCGGAAGAGCGAATAAACTCAAATACTCTGAGAAATTCAATAATGGTGATTCTGTTGTCCATGTGTTACTCCCGCTGCGTCATCTTTGAGAATAGGCTGATCTTTGGTGTTTAGATTGCCTACGTCTTTCTTTCATATCCTTACGGCTTACCTCTGTGCCCCGATCACTGAAAGGGTCTTACCTTCTC
This sequence comes from Vibrio sp. 10N.222.51.C5, assembly GCF_041474575.1. NCBI lineage: Bacteria > Pseudomonadati > Pseudomonadota > Gammaproteobacteria > Vibrionales > Vibrionaceae > Vibrio > Vibrio sp. 10N.222.51.C5. The sequence goes on along the minus strand of NZ_JBFRUJ010000044.1, from coordinate 25,787 downwards.
GATAAACCGCTGTTTTCTAATATTTCATCATCATTCCATACATCTGTTCAATCCAGAGCGAAGCGTGCGTAACAAACTCGAATAACAACGTTAACCCTCAAGATAAAGACGAGCTTAATTTGCGTTTATGGTGGTTAATTAAAATTAGAGTCGATAGGATAAATAGCATCGGAGCCTTGTTATTGGCTGAAATGGAATCTACAGAAAGTGCGTGTCAACATGATAGAAAAACTGAAAAAGGAATGGTTTCTTGTAGGGATGGTGGTGGCTATGGTCGTTGCTGTTTTTACGCCGGATTGGGGCAAATCGGGTGGGGTACTTCATCTCGATACGGTGACTGTTCTCGGCATCGCTTTGGTGTTTTTCTTACACGGTTTGGGTTTGTCTCCCAAAGCCATTCTTGAGGGGCTTTCGAATTGGAAGCTGCATGTTTTTGTACAAAGCGCGACATTCTTAGTTTACCCACTGCTTTGGGTGATATTCGGGCAAGGCTTTGTCGCTTATATGCCAGCAGCTCTGGCCTTTGGTTTCTGTTACCTCTTCGTATTACCGAGTACGATTTCGTCTTCGGTCGCGATGACGGTGATTGGAAAAGGAAACCTACCGGGTGCGATATTCAATGCATCACTTTCTAGTATTTTAGGCGTGTTCATTACGCCTCTACTGATCCAGCTCTTTATGGGGTTGGAAGGTGCAGAGCTAAACCTGATGGAATCGGTGATCTCTATATCTAAAATGCTGCTATTGCCAATGATTGTCGGCCAGTTGATGCGCCCGTTACTTTTTGAACGGACTCAGAAACACAAGTCAGTGGTCAATAAGTTAGATAAATACGTGATACTTCTGATCGTCTACAGTGCTTTCTGTGACTCTATTGAACACGGTATTTGGAGCGACTTTTCACCAATGCTGTTGTTGCTGTCAGCGGTGATTTGTTTAGTGGTATTGATGGTGATGGTACACGGCATTCAATGGAGTGCCCGAAAGGTTGGATTCAATCATCAAGATGAAGTCGCGGCAGTATTCTGTGGTACTAAGAAGACCTTAGCGGCAGGTATTCCTATGGCTAAGGTGATCTTTGCTCACAACCCTAATCTAGGGATGATATTACTACCAATCATGCTTTATCACCCGATTCAGATCTTTTACTGTGCAGTGCTAGCCAACCGTTACGCCAAGGTTGATACACAATCTAGTTAAACTTGTTTGTTGTTACAAGTACAACAGAAAAACGCCTTTCACTTCGCTGTGAAAGGCGTTTGTATTTGAATCTACTTCACTTTAATTAGAGTGCTTGAATCTGTATGAGCAAATGCGTTGTCGTAGATCTCTAAGCCTGTTGTTTGAGAGTACGTCAGCGTATCGTCTGAAATGCTAATGTTCATCGTGAAGCCCGTGGTGGTTGCGTTGTCCGTCATGTATTCGGACTCAGCGATGCCACGCTTAGACGCAACTAACGTCATTGTATCGCCAGCAGGGCCTTCTGCGGTGACACATGTGGTGCGTGGTACGCAGTAAGAGTTGTAGACGACCTGATTTTTTTGGTCGTAGATGAAGTAGCCACGTTGATCGTGGAACTTAGAGTCGTCGGCCTTTCTGAATACTTCTTGTTTGTAGTACAGAGCAACCAGATATTGATCGCTGGCATTGGTTGCATCTGCCGCAACCTCAAACGTCATTACTTCATAGAATGGTGTAACCGCGGGACCACCTGCACCCACTTCTGTGCCTTCTTGGCCTGGAGAAATATCAACGCCGCCAGTTTCGACTGATTTCCATGTGCCGACTAACTTTGCGAGTGGACCAAAATCCATACCATTGATTGTGTTGTGGTCGGCTACTGCTGGAGCCGAGATTACCGCTGCGATACCAAGTGCTAATAATTTTTTCACTTTAACTTCCTTTTTTGTAATTATCTGACCACATTAAAAGTAAGGTTATTGTGAAGCCAATTTATTAACCCAGATCAGTGTTCTTGGTTAATATGAAAGCGATTTGTAACTTGATGTATCAGTCAATAAGAGAATATTAATGCGGCTAAATATTGAACGAATAGCTGTGATTTGTTCATCGAGGTTTAATTCAAAATTGCATTAGTCTGAGCCTTATTAATTTTGCTATTACACATTTCAAATTCTCATGTATGATGTGCGCCCATAATTGTATGACAAATGTGTAATCTTACTTCTGTATGAATAAAGCTGTTAACCACGCCATTTTGCTTTTGGTGCTCGCAAACCTACTTGCGTCTTTTTCAGACGTATCATTGAAGATACTGAATGGCGAAGTCCCTACGTTCCAGTACGTGTTTATCCGTCAGCTATTGAGCGTGATCTTGTTGCTTCCATTTTGGTTAAAGTTACCGAGAGAGACGCGTATGAAAGGCGGTTGCCGAATCAACTTCTTAAGGGCTCAATTTATCTTAGTGGGGAGTGGCTGCGCGATGATCGCCATTACACACCTTACTTTGGCGACAGCAAACGCGATGTTCTACGTTGGACCAATCCTTATGCTGCCTTTGTCGATCGTGCTGTTGAAAGAAAGGCCGACATCTTCAAAAGTGATCGCGACCCTGATTGGTTTTGTGGGCGTATTAATCGTGTTACGCCCTGAACAATTTCATTGGGCGGCGATTGCTGGGCTAGGCAGTGCGCTTGCGATGGGCGTGGGTAATATCTTGATTAAACGCTTGAATGCAGAGCAACACATCATCTCAACTCTGTTCTGGACCAGCATTATGACTCTGCCACTTGCACTGGCATTAGCGCTGCCAACTTGGTCTGCGCTCGAATGGCGTCATGTTGGTTGGATCATGGCAATCAACTTGTTCGTACTTGGATACCATGCGCTTGTGGTGGTGGCTTACAAAAAAGCACCGGCCAACCAGATTGCGCTCGCCGAATATTCTGGGTTGGTGTTCGTAACATTGTTTGGTGTTATGTGGTTCGATGAGATTCCAGACATCCTGACGCTGGTGGGCATTAGTCTCATCGTTATTCCAATGATGCCGATTAAATGGAAGAAGGTTTTCAAGTGGAGAGACCGAGCCGCTTTAGAAGTTGAGGTTACTCCGCCTAAACCATAGCGGCTTGTCTCTCAGTCATTCTGGATTCCAAATAAACCACATCAGGGAAGGTCGTCTAAACTTAGGGTTTGTATCGCATCAAATACGACAATTTGGGCTCTAAAGACGTTCTCGAAATAAATGCAAATTAGTGCTTTACCTCAACTTAACTTGAGGTATTAGGATATGCAACGTTGCTTACGAGAATACTTTAAGGAGAGATGAATGATCCAACTTGAACATGTGAATTTAGTGGTAAAAGACATCCCAGAAATGCTGGTTTTCTATAAAGCGGCGTTCCCTCATTGGTATGTCCGTGACGAGGGAAAAGGGGAGTGGTCAGGTAAGCCACGTAACTGGCTGCATTTTGGCGACGAGTACCAATACATCGCAATAAGTGATCACGGTGAAGGTGAAAATAGAGATTTGGCGGGGCATTCTGTTGGCCTCGCGCACTTCGCTTATGTGACCAATAATATCGAAAGCGTAACCAAGCGGCTTGTTGATGCGGGCTTCCCTATTGCCAAACCCGGCGCCGAAGAACCTTATCGAAAAAACGTCTATTTTGTGGATCCGGCAGGTTTTGAAATCGAGTTTGTTGAGTATTTGAGTGATGATCCCAAGTTACGAAATGCCACAAGTTAATCACGTAATACGCCGCTTTATTAAAGTTGGTTAGCGGCATGAAAACACGTTAGAGAATATTTATAGAAAAGGGCATCGTGGAATAATCCGCAATGCCCTTTTTCGTTCTATTTAATCGCTGATTAGCTAACTGATGTTGAGCTCTTTTCGCTGGTGTTTACTTAGCTTTAAACGGCACCAACAGTTGTTTGCCAAACACATTGATTAGCGCGCCAGTCACGATTAGACCACCACCTAGATAAGTCCCAATTGATGGAATCTCATTGAAGATCCACACGCCTAACAGTGCTGAGAATACGATCTGAACGTAAGAGTAAGCTGAAGCCTTGCCTGCTGCTTGGGTTTGCATCGCTTTGGTTAAACCGTATTGGCCTATTTGTGTGAAAATCCCGACCAGAACCAACATCATGGTTAAGAACAAACTAGGCCACACAAAGTCGTTCCAGATAAGGGCGGTTGAGATTGGGAGAGCAACCAGAGGGAAGTAGAAGATGATCACTGAGCTATCTTCCGTTTGGCTAAGCTTTCTCACAATCACATAAGCAATTGAGCTACCAAATGCGCCACATAACGCCACCATAATGCTGAATAGCGGTAATTCGCTGCTCGCGCCACTGTTCATGCTTGGCTGAACCATTACTAATAGCCCTGCTAAGCAGAACGCAATGCAGATCATGGTCGATTTTTGGACGCGCTCTTTCAGAAATAGCACGCCAAGTAGGGCGGTAAATACAGGGTGAACGTATTGTAGAATGGTCGCTTCGGCTAATGGCAAAGTGGTCACAGCGTAGTAAACACACATCAAGGCTGCTGTACCAACTGCGCCTCGAACAAACAACAAAGGTTTGTTATTTCCCCAGATCGAAATGCCTTTTCGCTTAACGTCGATATAACTGATGATCAAAGACACCAAAGCCCTTGCTGCAACAATCTCGAATACAGGTATGCCGTAGTTGCTGATGTATTTCACACACGCAGACATCAGTGCGAATCCAAAAGCAGAGAGGATCATGAACCTAACCCCAACAGGGATCATTAAAAAAGAGAAAGAAGGCATAAAAATATCAATCGGTTGAGGGAACAGGAATCATAACTTAGTTTAGAAGAGCCGACCAAAGTCTTTGTCCTGTTCTATTACACCAAACCATTGATATTGCTGTGCGAGTACTTTCAGCAACTCGATCTCTTTTGTTGTCTCTTCTCTAAGCCATTCAATAAGGTCGTTGATGATAGGCGTGTGACTACGCTGGTGCATGAAGTAAGTCCAAGCACTGTGTTGGATTTTTGCATTTCTAGGGCAGTACAAGAAGCCTCGTTGGAGATCTTGTTGAACTAACAACAGATCCGTGACCGTAACCCCTTCACCGGATAGACAGGCACTGAGCGCCATATCTAAAGACAAGAAGCTGGTATTTCTGACAGGTTTCTTTGGTGGGAATTCAACATCGGCCAGCCACACTTTCCAGTCGTGATGATCTAAGGTTGGATGCAGCCTTGGCAAGGTTAAGATTGAATCGAGGTCGGTGTCTTTGGTGGTTAAACTAGTAGAGCAAACCGGCGCCATGAACTCTTCACGCAAGAAGGTAATGTCAGGTGCCTTGTCATAGCGTTTTTTGAAACGCGTGTGGAAGATCAGTAGATCATACTCACTACTATTAATCGATTCGTCTTCCTCAATCACAGGAACAATGACTATCTCATGATCTTGATAACGCTCGTTTAATTCCCGAACTTTGGAGATCAATACTCGCGTCGCGAAACTCAGAGTCGCTTTGATCACGATACGCTTCTGCTTGGGCTCACTCCAAGAGGCGATAACAGCTTCGATATTACCGTAGCTTTCTCGCAAAGCGACATACAAATCATGACCTTGTACCGTTAATTCTATGGCTCGATGCTTACGAATAACCAGTGATGCGTTTAACTCATCTTCAAGCTGTTTGATCTGTCGGCTGATCGCACTTTGTGTCACATGCAGCTCTTCGGCAGCCAGAGTAAAGCTCATCAGCCTTGCGGCAGCTTCAAAGGCTTTTAAGCCATTATGTGATGATGGCAAGCTAGGATATGGGGTCATAATTCGTTCGCATGAGTTTATGGAATGTTAGAGTCGCAAATTTATCAATTGAACGCCAGCCTCATCGATCGTATTTTGGGCGAAATTAACTGAGGCGCTCATGAAAAAAATACTCACTCTTGCATTCCCTTTGATCATTTCACAGCTGATCTCTATGGCTTTAGTCCTTACTGATGTTTGGATGATGTCGCGTATCAGTGTGTCAGCCCTTGCGGCTGGTGGCTTAGGTGCCTCAATCTACTTTTTCATCTTCATTATTGCGAGCAGCACCGTGGGTTGTGTCGCGAATTTGATTGCGATCGCTTATGGTCAGCGAGTAGCTCGCCCTGAGTTTGGTAATACTCAAATTAGATTGGCGGTGAAAGGCGCAACCATGTTGGCATTCGTGCTCAGCGTGACCTTAATGGCCAGCTTCTGGTTTGCTCCGTTGGTATTAGAAGCAGCCAAACAGCCACCAGAAGTGATCACTTTAGCCATGGAATATGTCCATGCTTTGAAGTGGGTAATGTTGCCTTCGCTTATCTTGTTGGTACTTCGTGGCTTAACCAGTGCGTTTGGCAATGTGCGTTCTATTCTGGTGATGTCTATTATCACCGTAATTCTGAATGTGCCAGTCAGCTACTTCTTAACCTTCCAATTAGACATGGGTTTAACAGGTTTAGGGCTAGGTACGGCTATCGCGGCATTTATCGTGATGGTTGGATACACGGTTTGGGTATTCAAACGTGACGAATTCAAGCAGTTCGCCCCTTGGTTAAACACAGAAGAGTATTCAATCAAGTTGATGAGCCCGCTTTTAATGATGGGTTTACCTATCGGCTTGGCAGCATTACTTGAGCATGGCCTTATTTACGGCGGCACTTTGATGGCAGGGACGATCAGTATTGCTTCTCTAGCGCTGCACCAAATCTTGCTGCAATGCTTAAGCTTTACGTGGAACTTCAACTTCGGTTTCTCGCAAGCTGCCGCAATTTTAGTAGGCCGTGATTATGGCGCGGGCAACTACGAAGGCATCAAAAGAACCTCGATTCAAAGCTTTATATTGGTGTCGGTGTTGAGTGTGGCGTTGTCGGCCGTGTTCATTATATGGCCTGAGATGATCGCTTCTATCTTCAAGTTAGACGATGGCACGGGTGCAATGACTTCACTACTGGCTTCTGTGATTTGGGTCGTTGCTTTGTGCTTTATTGTTGATGCTTGGCAGCTACTGGCGATTAACCTGCTAAGAGGCATGAAGATTGTCTCTATGCCAACCGTGATGACTGCCATCGGTTACTGGGTATTTGGCTTGCCTGCGGCTTGGTATTTGATGCCTAAGTTCGAATTGGCAGGGATTTGGGGCGGAATCGGTGTTGGCTTAGGCGTGACAGGTATTCTGCTGCTTATCCAATTGATGCGTGTCATTCAAAAGAACAACCAATCTCCAGATTTGTCGAATCATGCTTATACGTGATTTGCTTGTGATGCTCGCCTTTACCATGGAACCTTGAACGATAAACGTTGTATTGCTGACCGAGAACTATCAATTACCAACAATGACCTATAAGCCCTAAATTGCGTACTTCGTAATTTAGACCTTGGTCTTACAGAAACCGAGCTAAAAGGTGACTAGAATGATTTGAGTTGCTCACCGTTTTATCAAGGAATACACAAATGGAAGTTGGATTGTTCTGGGCTGAAAAAGGAATGTTAGTGCTTGGCGCACTGTTTGTTTTGACGAGCATGATGCAGTACGGAAGACGCAGTAGCGATTGGAAAGGCGTGATTACGATGTTCTACAAGCGTATCCCAATGAACATCGCCGAATACAAATGGTATCGCCTGGGGATCGCGTTGTTGGTATTTGCTGTGATCATACGTTTCGCATTACTGATTTTATGGCCTTCATATCAGTTCTAGTTCTCTTGCATTAGCTTTGTTGGATAGCTCTCTATCATGGCTACATAAAGCCGTTCAATGAATGAGTCAGTCGAGCCTTAATAAACCCGCTTGTTAAGGCTGCTGTTAAATATAATAGTGCTATTACTCAACAGCAAGGATTGGCTATTACCTTTGTAGCATATTGTTTTTCATGAAGAATAATGCGAAATAATAGCTTACCCACCTGTTTCATCATTCTTACTAATAATCTGCACATAAATCCATTCACCCCGTGCCTGATACCATAATGTTCTGTTACACTCGGTCGAATTAGCTTTAATTTGTCAGTGGTGCATTTATGTCGTTCCCAGTTCTTATATGTGATGATTCTGCGTTAGCAAGGAAGCAGATGGCTCGGTCACTGCCTAGTTCTCTAAATGCAGATATAACTTTTGCTGTTCATGGGCTTAATGCACTTGAAGAGCTCGCTAAAAACCAATTCAAATTGATGTTCCTCGACCTAACCATGCCGGAATTAGACGGCTATGGCACATTGGAAGAGATGCAACGTTTAGGCGATACCACGCCAGTTGTCGTTGTTTCTGGTGACATACAACCAAAAGCACAACAGAAGGTGCTGGATCTTGGCGCCAAAGCATTTTTGCAAAAGCCGATCGATAAAGAAGCGCTAAAAGCCATTTTACGTGAGCATGTCGAGCCGCCAAAACAACCTCAAGTCATTACCCCAACCGCTTTAGAACTGCCAATACTTCGCAGACGCGATATCTATATGGAAGTCGCGAACGTAGCGATAGGCCGTGCCGCTGATGCACTGGCTCGTCACTTTAATGTGTTTGTTCACCTACCGCTGCCGAACGTTAACATCTTCGAAGTGAGTGAATTGCACATGGCACTTCGTGACCTAGCGGATAACGACCAAGTGTCGGGTGTTTGCCAAGGCTTTAGTGGAGAAGGCATTGCAGGTGAAGCGCTAGTTTTGTTGAGTGATTCCAGTGTGAGCGATCTTAAGAAGCTCATGAAGGTGCCAACAGAAAGCGAGCAGCTAGAAGAATTAGAGTTGTTGATGGATGTATCGAACATCTTAGTCGGCTCTTTCTTGAATGGGTTAGGGGAGCAATCAGAAGTTCGTTTCTTTCAGAGCTCTCCTGTGCTGTTAGGGCAACATATCTCAATCGACTCGGTCATCGAAAATACCAGTGGCTCATTTAAAAAGACCATGACATTCGAAGTCAGCTACAACATCGACGGCACGTCCATCCGTTGTGATCTTCTATTTATGTTCGTTGATGAGTCTCTGCCTCTTCTAGACAACAAATTGGCCTACCTAATGGAGGAGTTTTAATATGCTGAATCTTCCTGCTGAATTTGAACAGTTCCACTGGATGGTAGACATGGTTCAAAACGTCGATATGGGGCTGGTGGTCATTAACCGTGACTTTCAGGTACAAGTTTGGAATGGCTTCATGACGCACCATAGCGGTAAGCAATCGCATGATGCGATCGGTAAGTCGATCTTTGAGTTATTCCCTGAAATTCCTGAAGAGTGGTTTAGGCTTAAAACAAAACCGGTTTATGACCTAGGCTGCCGTAGCTTCATAACGTGGCAACAAAGGCCTTATCTGTTTAAGTGCCGCAACGTGAGGCCAGTAACTCAGCAAGCCGACTTTATGTATCAGAACGTCACGCTTAACCCGATGCGTTCTCCAACTGGGCAAGTGACATCCTTGTTCTTGTCGATTCAAGATGCGACTGCTGAAGCTCTGATGTCTCAGAAAAAGGCTTGACGTACCTTAAGGTGAAAATTGAATCGCCTTATAAGAGCACTCTGAAAACCAAATAAAAATGGCCAAGGTTAATCCCCTTGGCCATTTTTGTATCTGATCCTGTAGTAATGAGTTCGAACTAAAGAAAGGCGTTCCGTGTTCGTTAACTTTAGTCGAGTTGTTGTTAGGCTCTATCAACAGCGGCTTGTATCCGCTGGGTTCTCATAAATAAGCGCATCTAACCTGCCATATTTTGTGGACTTTACCCCCGTTCATCCAAGTTTCGAACGTGCTAATCGATCTTGTCTTTGTACTTTATAAATTTCAGGGCTGATGAAAGAGGGCTGAGATCGGCACTCGAAGCGAAAAAAGTCAGAAAAAAATGAAATTATTTAAGAAAAAACGCATTTTTTGATTCAAGAAAAGTGTGATTTTTATGTGATTAAAGGGCACTTTTTTCACAAATTTGCCTTATCGAAGATTTTTTCGCCGAATTTACAAGGGAAACGTTTGCGCAATAAACCGACAGCGTTTGCGTGAATATGTTGTTAAGTTATTAATTACTATGAATTTAGTAGGAAGTGACGGGCGGGAAGCTTTTACCAGATATGGAATCTTTGAGAGGATAGCACAAAAAAAAATGAAATATCAGACTTGCTGTTAGTAAATCACAGCCTATAATGCTGAAAACCGGAGCGTCTGCCAACGCTCCGGTTTTTTTGTGTCCGAAACTCAGTAAAGCGTCTGCCAACGCTTACCGAAAACGCACGACACGTAATATGATTACAGGACAAATTATCATGCGTATCGAACAAGAACTTAAGTTAGGTTTCAAAGATGTACTCTTCCGTCCGAAGCGTTCTACCCTTAAAAGCCGTTCTCAAGTTGAATTAACCCGCGATTTTACATTCAAGCATAGCGGTCGTCAATGGTCTGGTACTCCAGTAATTGCAGCGAACATGGATTCGGTAGCAAGCTTTGAAATGGCAGCTGCTCTAGCAGAGCACGGTGTTATGACTGCAGTACACAAGCACTACACAGTAGAGCAGTGGGCTGAGTTCGCAAAAACAGCAGACAAGAAAACGCTGAACAACGTATTTGTTTCAACAGGTACTTCTGAAGCTGAGTTTGAGAAAACTAAGCAAATCATGGCGCTTAGCGACGAATTCGTATTTATCTGTATTGATATCGCTAACGGCTACTCAGAGCACCTAGTTGAGTATGTACAAAAAGTACGTGCTGAATTCCCGACTAAAGTTATCTCTGCTGGTAACGTTGTAACGGGTGACATGGTTGAAGAGCTAATCCTAGCTGGCGCAGACATCGTTAAGGTTGGTATCGGCCCTGGTTCTGTTTGTACTACACGTGTTAAAACAGGCGTAGGTTACCCTCAACTTTCTGCAATCATCGAGTGTGGCGACGCAGCACACGGCCTTGGCGGCATGATCATCGGTGACGGTGGCTGTTCATGTGCGGGTGACGTATCTAAAGCGTTCGGCGGCGGTGCTGACTTCGTAATGCTAGGCGGCATGCTAGCAGGTCACTCTGAGTCAGGCGGCGAAGTTGTAGAGCAAGACGGTAAGCAATTCATGAAGTTCTATGGAATGTCTTCACAGTCGGCTATGGACAAGCACTCTGGTGGTGTTGCTAAGTACCGTGCTGCGGAAGGTAAAACTGTTTTACTTCCATACCGTGGTTCTGTTCACAATACAATTTCTGACATCCTTGGTGGTGTACGTTCAACTTGTACATACGTAGGCGCAGCAAAGCTTAAAGAGCTAACTAAGCGTACGACTTTCATCCGTGTACAAGAGCAAGAGAACAACGTATTCGGTAAAGAGTAATCTGAACGAGTTCGAATAGTTTGAAGATCAAGAGCCGCTTTTTAGCGGCTCTTTTTTTTGTCTAGGGACAAAAGCTACGATTGTTGTGCTACTAGAGTTGCTGGAAATCGGTAGTATTGTTTGAACTCGGCTTTATGTTTGGCCAACCGGATAAGCCTTTTATTCGTTGCGTGCTGCCACTTGGTTTCAAGCTACCAGGTATCAAAGAAGGTGAAAGCCGATACCAACAACGCAAAGGCGTTTATCAGTTGGTCGACCAGAAAGGCAACTTTGAACGTAAGACAGACCAAGCTGACAAGCTTGAATGCCTAACTCAACAAATCAAAGAGCTAGAAAATCGAATCGCTGAAATTGATGGGAACCACACCGAAACCGTCAAAGGCAATAGAACCATAAAAGCTAAGAATATTACCGAAGACGCTGGCACCATCAAGTCCAATGGCGGAAAAGGCGTTTGCACTGGCACAGGCATTTGCCCCTTCATGGGAAAACCGCATGTCGATGTATCATCCACAGTTTATGCAGGGAAGTAACAATGGCAATAAGCAAAGTATCATTAAAGCAAAAGATAGAAACAGAATTGAAAGCCCAGGGCTTTGTGCTCGATGGTCAATTCGCAATGGCTGGCATGATGGCTGAAGCCATAGCAAATGCAGTAGTCGATGAAATAACTGCAAATGCGATGGTTGTTGTTGATAAGGGGTGTTCAGCTGGTAGTTATAAAGTTATTTGACAACTCGTGGTTGGAATGTGATTTGTTTAAAGTGAGGTATTTCAAAATACTTACCGCTTTGCTGTTTTACAACCCCTTCACTAACTAACCAGTATTGTTTTTTTTTGAATGTGTTAAAAGATAGCTTATCTCCCGCAGCCTTCAAATTTCCTTCTAATAGTAAATGTGAAAATAATATTGGAGAGATTTCATCAAGTCTAAATAAGCGCTCTTCATTAATAATGCATGTTGACTTTATTAAATCAATCTCTGTTTTAAGATTATGATAGTCATCTAGTTGACATTCCTTAGATAAAAGAATGGAGAGTGTTTTATAGATGACATCAGATTCAACTTTATAATGCGAGCAACCATAAGTGGCGTGTTTTATCGCTCTAAAAATATCGGTTTGAGGTCGAACAAATTCGTACCAACATGCAGATAACTGAGTCGTACAACCCTCTACGCTATTATGCCATTTGAAATTGATTTTCTTATTTTTGGGGATATTTGCAGTGAATAAATCGAAGAAGGTAATTCTCTGACAAAATTCATACAATGTATCAGATAGTTCGTTATGAGCTACTTGAGCTGCAGCTTTATGATGTGCAGATGTGATTTCATTCTGAAGTATGTATATACTATCATATGTGGTTCTAATACTTTTAAAAATCAAGCTATTATTCACATTTTCAGCTGATAGGGATGTGTTAATTTTATCTATGAGTCTTTGTGTAATATGCTCGTACTTTGTATAGGCAATTTCAGAGTGCTTATCTTCTTTGTCTTTACGATTGCTTTTTATATTTTGAAAAATTAAAAACGCTAATGTTAAAACCGTGCCGAGAGCAGCAAACACACTTGCACCAGCGTTTACTGTTTCTGATGATAGAAGATTATCTTGTGTTTTAATTAATTCGTTAGATGGTAAAACTAATTTATTTACGATGGTAATGGCAGCACCTGAGATAGGTAAAGATGGTTTAGCTAGAGCATCTGTAATATCCTTAGTAAGCATGCTAGGATTTACTTCTGGAAAACTTGAATCTTTTGTTGAGTTTGTTTTTATTCCAAGGAAAATAATAATCAAAATACCGACGATAAATATTGAGATAGATGAACGTTGAGAGTTATCATCTTTTTTTTGGTTTGATAAATATTGAAAGGTTGTTAGTAGCAAAGCCGCTAATGCAATAATTGCAGCGAACCACATAGCCCAATTTCCAAATTCAGTCGAATTGAATGAATAGATATTTCCGGATAATAATAAAGTAAGAATACTGAGAACTGCGATACTTATGGAACCACAAATCAGTGATATGGCCTTAGAGCTTCTATTCATGAGCTAGTTTTCTATGTTTTAGGATAGCAGATTTTAATTGTGTGTTTTGAATAAGTATTTCATCGGCTCTTACTCGTTCTTCGTGGTTTTTCAGTTGTTCACGCTTTAATTCCGATGATAAAAAATCTATTTGTTGTTGTTGAATTAGTATTTTATTTTGAGCATTGTTCAACAAAGTAGATACTTGCGTATCAAATTTTGTTTCGAGAGTTGAAATATTTATTTTTGACTTAGAGGTGCATGTACCTAACTGAAGCTTTAAATTTTGTATTTCTAGATCTTGTTTTTTAGCTTGGTGTTGTGTGTATGGTTTGATTATAAAGTACGCAATCATTACACTAAATAAAATCCCGATAAGGATAGTGCCGATAGCCAAGAAAGCTAATTCTTTAGTGGTATCAGTAGTAGAGTATCTGTCTGTGTTTTCCATGTTTTTCGCTCAATCAAAATTACATGCGCATTCTACACGATATGCAACGTTATTAAACGTTTGACACCGATCTTCTACATCGTTGACCTGTAACGGCACTGGCAAAATCCAGTGTCGGGATTGAGACCCCGCTTTATTCTTCCGGCGCATAGACGCCAGCATTTTGCTGGTTTTTTTATGTGCGGCTTCGGCACGCTGTTTCGTAAGTGCGGTAGTACTAACCTTGTTCAGTTCATCACCCGAAGATTAGTACCTTTGTGTGGTGATATAAAAATCACGTACGGAGGCCGTCATGCTAATCTTACAATCCTTTCTAAAGACATTCGCACACTCGATAATTTGTATTCTCTAAACGATCTGCACAAAGCGAGTGGTGGACACAATCGACATCGTCCAGGTATTTTTATTAAGAATCAGCAAACTCAAGAACTGGTAAATGAAATTGAGCAAAGCAGTAATTCCTGCTCAGAAATGTGTTTGAGAGGTGTGGCTAGTTACGAATATCGAACTTTTGTACCAAAATATCAACAACTTATGATTTTTTAACATAATTTCAACATAAAGAGCCGCTTTTTAGCGGCTCTTTATGTTTAATTCTAGCTATTACTCAGTAGAGCGTTAACTTTCAATTTTTCTACTTCGCATAATTCGAAGGAAACAGTGCTCGTTTCGCTTCTTCATCACGTTCGGTTTTAAATTGAACGTCTTTACCAGTTTCGCGAGCGCGAATTGCGGCAGGGCGGGCGTTGATTGCATCGAACCAGCGCTTTAAGTTCGGGTAAGGTGCTAGGCCTTCTTCACCAAGCACGAAAGGTGCTTTATCAATCCAACCCCATGCAGCAACATCGACAATGGTGTACTCATTTCCGACGAAAAACTCACGACCTTCCATGTGCTTTTCTAACACTTCGTAGTGACGTTGTGCTTCGCGTAGATAACGATTTACTGCGTAATCTAAGCCTGCTGGCGCAGCATGACGGAAGTGTACCGATTGGCCAGAGTATGGACCAAGTCCGCTGGCGATAAACATCATCCAAGATAATAGTTCAGCTCTGTCTTCTGGCTGACCAGCTAGCTTGCCTGTTTTCTCAGATAGGTACAGCAGGATAGCGTTAGAGTCGAATACACGTTGTCCTTCGTCTTCAATCGCAGGCGTTTTGCCATTTGGATTGATTAAACGATATTCCGGTGAATGCTGCTCACCCTTTAAGGTATCGACAGGAACAAGTTCAAAATCTAGGCCTGTCTCTTCTAGAAACAAAGCGATCTTCATTGGGTTGGGTGTTTGGTGAAAATAGAACTTAAGCATGGGGTAACTCCTTGTATTGGTCATTTATTAAAGCACCACTTGAACGATCGTTCAATAGCTGATTTTTGAATTTTCTGTGAATTGACTGATTTGATAGCACACTCTGTGCTTTTTGAACTTGGTTGAGCAAACGTGAATGAGCGTCGACTTGTAGAGAGATAGCATTTTAAGTTGCTGAAATAATGGACATAAAATGCACATTTAGGTTTGATGTTTAGCTTCGAAACTTACGGGTTTAGATGGAATAGGCATGTGGGATTCGAAGTTAAATATTCCAAAATCATTAAGGGAGCCACTCATAACTCGAAGCTATCTGGATATTTGAGCTTACTCTGGCGCATAAAATCGTGATCTGCAGCCACATCTTATGCAACAAATGAATATTAACCTTGGAGAGTAAGGTTTGGTTCACGGTTTTTTAATCTTGGCGGCTTACATTGGTGAGCAAATCTGATGTGAAACACTTAACGACACAGGATCTTTCCATGGAAAAGAACATTATCGCCCTCGCTCTTGGTGGCATGCTAGCCTTTGGCGCAACACCTTATTCTTTTGCTGCTAACGATGGCGCTGTACAGGCTTCTGCGGACTACGCGCAGTTGGTGACTAAGCGACAAGTTGTCGACCAACTACTTCTTGATGCGTTGCAGGCGTTTAAGTCTCCGGCAAGAATTTCACACGCGGGCTTCACGGCCAAAATGCCAAGCAACATGGAAATTGTGACTAACCGATTGTTAGAAGCGTACCAGCTAGAACCTTACCGTACGGATTTGTTGATCTCGGCGGCGAATGCTCAGATCTACAACAAGAATGCAGAGCGCGCGATTGAGTTGTTTGAGCAAGCGTTGACGGTTGCACCAGACGATGTCGACTTACATGCGTATCTAGCGGTTTGGCAGCGTTTTGAAGACAATGAAAGTGAATCCAACAAGCACATGGAGAAGCTAGAAAGCCTGAATAAAGGTAAGGCAGAAGATATTAAACGCATTTTTGCTACGGTCGACCGCGTATTAGAAACACCGTTAAAAGAGTCTGCGGATAAGGGGCTGTTGAGCGACCCCGGTGCCATAGTCACTTTGGGCTACGCACTTAACCCTGATGGTTCTATGCATCAAATCTTGATCGAACGTCTTGAGACAACGTTGGCGATGTCTAAAGCGAACCCAGATGCGATGATCGTGTTAACGGGTGGCGTGCCGAAGAACCATAAGACTGAAGGCAAGTTAATGGCGGATTGGCTTATCTCAAAAGGGGTAAGTAAAGATCGCATCATTGAAGAGAACTACGCGACCAGCACGGTAGGGAATGCCTTATTCAGTAGCTATGCGCTTGCTCGTCATGATATTAAGCACGCGACCATTATCAGCTCGGCAAGCCATGTTCGTCGTGGTCAAACTCTGTTTGAAATCGCTAGCTGGCAAACGGGCCCTCAGGGCATTACCTTCGATACGGTTTCTTACCCAGACAAGCCGCTCGAAGATCTTAAGAAAGCGAGCAGTGGTGAGCTTCTAGGCATCTACCGTGACGCACTGAGAACGTATGGTATGTGGAGCTACCGCTCTTACCCATTAGAGTCTCGCTAGGCTTAGGGTTATTTCACAGTAGGCAAAGTATAAGTTGCTAGTACAATCGAGCACAGCTAGATGGTATGCTGTGCTCCTACTTAATTTAGTGTTTCAAAGGCAAAAAAATGAACCCGATTTTAGCAATGTTGAAAGAGAACAATATTAGCGACGAGCAGATCAGTGAGCTATTCAAAACGCTGACAGAGAACCCTCTTGCAGCAATGGCGACGATCAGCCAACTTGGTTTACCTCAAGACAAACTTCAAATGCTGATGGGTCAGGTAATGCAAAACCCTGCGCTAATCAAAGAAGCAGTTGAAGAGCTTGGCCTAGATTTTTCTAAGGTTGAAGCGGCTAAAGAGCAACTTCAAAAATAAGTGAATTTGAATGAGTTAATATCGAATTAGCTTAATCCACATTCAATAAAAAGGTCGTTTAAGTTCAGCAACAGGCTGTCTTAACGGCCTTTTTTGATCTTGGTGGCGATTATTCACTTTGATCAAGTTGCTTTCAATCCCTGCTTCCCATTTTCTACTCAACGACTATTTCAACACAATTGACAGCACTTTTGCCAAACATGCGTTGCTACTGACAATTTACTTACTAGACTTAATTAACCTATGTGCGACTTGATATGTGCACCTTGATGAACAGTGTTTTTTGGATGAGGAATGCCCTGAATAGTAGGGATCATCAAACAATAGCGCTGTTTATTTATGGGTCACAACAAGAAAAAGAATAAGAGGGCACTCAAATAAGCCCTTTATTGAGCAGTGATTTTATAGGAAATGAGTTATGAAATATTTAAAGGAAACGGCTTTAGCTAGCCTTGTGTTGGCCGGGCTTGTTGGTTGTGGCGGAGACTCAGGATCATCAAGCAGTACGACACCCATTACCTTGAGTGTGAGTGATGCGCCCGTCGATGATGTTAAAGATGTGACGGTGACATTCAGCAAGGTAGCTTTACTTCCGATTCAGGGAGGTACAACGCTAGTGTATGACGTGTATAAAACGGACGAAAACGGTGATTACGTTGATGAAAATGGCGACCCGTTGCCAGACGGTGAAGATCCTATTCCATTAAGTGTCAATTTATTGGATTACCAAGGAAGCGATGCACTTCCTTTGATTGAAAACGAGGTAGTTCCAGTAGGTAGCTATAAACTATGTGTGTTTGCGAATGATGGCGATCACCCGACACATCCATCTTATGTTGTAGAAAACGATGACTCGATTCGTGAGTTAACGGTGAAAGGTAATGGCGCGTGCCCGCAAGGTGTTGGTAAAGAAGATAACGCTGGCGTGCTTTACTTTAATGATTCATTTAATGTGAACCAACAGAGTAACGATTTTGTTGTCGAGTTCGATCTTCGACGTGGCCTAAAGAACAGTTCGACTTTCCCTGATTACACTATTCAAAGAACGTCTGTAAGCCTTATCAATACGGTTGAGACAGGAAACATTGAAGGTACTGTTTCGAGTACCACTTTTGAAGCTTGTAACCCTACAAATGATAATACTTATGTTCAGTCGGTGTACTTGTATGAAGGTAATGTCGACAAAGCTGACATGGCGCCTATTGGCGGTTCCGATGAGGTGAAGCCGATTACTTCAGCATCAGTGGCAATGAATGAAGCACAGACTAACTATGAGTTCTCTCTGGGATTTATTGATCCAGGTACTTACTCATTGGGTTATACCTGTACCGCGCAACACGACAGTGATGAAGACAATGCTGATCCGGTTGCTGATGGTTTTGACATTTATGAAGTTCAAAATAGTGTTCAGGTAGTGGTTGGTCAGGATAACCAAGTATCGTTTTAAATCTTTGACGTGATTAAGCATTCGAATAAAAACGGCCTCTCATTTAGAGGCCGTTTTTGATCATGTCACCTAGTTAGCATGAATTTGATGATCATTGAGTGTGACTCTAGGGAAGTGATAATGTAACTTTGTATCTCTTACTTTAACCTAGCGAAATGTACTCCGGCGTTGCTCATGAAATCTAGCTTAAGCATTCGATCTTACACCAAGCAATTTAATACCCATGCTCATGATGACCATCATCAACTGGTATTGCCGATCCAAGGCAGTATTAATATCGAAATGGTGGGTTATGTCGGTAAAGTGGCGGTGGGCGAATGTGTGGTGATTCCGGTAACCACAGCACATGCGTTTAAAGCGGACGAAGCAGCGCGGTTTATTGTCGCGGATATGGCTGTGTTGCCTCAGCATTTGTTAGAGCACGAGCTCTCGGTTTTCACGATAACGCCACCTTTGATGAGCTTCTTGTTGTTTGTTGAGAAGCAGCTGGAATATCAGGTCGATAGCGGTATTGAGTCATCCATCTTGGATGTGTTTTCACTGCTGTTAGAGCAACAACAAGTGAGCAAGAGCATCGACCCAAGAATCGGCGCTGTACAAAGGCTGATAGCGGATAATTACACACAACCATTATCCATTTCGCAACTTGCAGAAACGGCTTGTTTGAGCCCCACTCAATTCAAAAAACGCTTCAAAGAATGTCTGGGTATCAGTGCGCTTAAATACATCACTCGCTATCGTATGGAGAAAGCCCAAGCCTTGTTAACTCATACCGATTTACCGGTTCAATTGATTGCTGAAAATGTGGGCTATAGTGATGTGTCTGCTTTCAGTCGTCGCTTCTCTCAGCACTTTGGCATGTCTCCAAGGGCGTTTCTAGGCTCAATGAAAGACAGTCTTTAGAAACAACAATAGCGTCCTTTCGGCAAACTAACTCTTATCAATCTTCACTATTATCTATTTCAGAACTGAAAATTGGGTAATAGAAATGAATCTTGCCATCAATCGCGTTAACGAATTCCAAACGGGCACTTTAGCCATCTTGTTTGCTTCTATTTTATGGGGCACGACAGGCACCGCCGCAAGTTTTGCGCCTGACCTAAGCCCATTAGCAATTGGTGCTTTTTCTATGGGCGTCGGTGGCCTAATGCAAGCGGGCTTGGCGTATCGAAAAATCCTATTCGCTTTCGACAAACTTTTGCAGAACAAGAGGCTGTTGGCAGTGAGCGCTTTGGCTTTGGCGGTCTATCCTTTAGCTTTCTATTCTTCAATGAAATTATCAGGCGTGGCGATTGGTACCGTGGTTTCGATTGCAACCGCGCCTTTCTTTTCGGCATTGTTAGAGTGTCTGATTAGCAAAAAGAATAATATCAACAAACGTTGGCTCACTAGCTTTGCGATTGGTGTGGTGGGTATTGGGTTGTTGGTGTTTTCAGAATCTTCATCGACGAATGAGTCAGGTGATGATCTCAAGCTGTTGGGTATTGCTTTAGGTTTGCTCGCTGGGTTGTGTTACGCCATTTATTCTTGGGCGACAAAAGCACTGATAGACAAGGACATTGAGTCTCAAGCGGCGATGGGCAGTATTTTTGGCCTCGGCGCGATGCTGTTGCTGCCAACACTCTGGTTTACGGGGGAGAACCTGTTTTCCTCGCAGATTAACGTATTAGTCATCAGTTATCTGACGTTAATCCCACAATGCTTGGGCTATATCGCCTTCAGTTTTGGTTTACGCCATGTGACCGCGAGTAGTGCCAATCTACTGACTTTGTTTGAACCAGTAGTTGCAGCGGTGCTTGCCGTCTGCGTTGTCGGTGAGCTGATTCCTTTTATAGGTTGGCTAGGTATGTTTCTGATTGTGCTGTGCTTGTTGTTACAGTCGAAGCCATCTAAAGGAACGTTATAAGTATTTGTTTTGTCAAGCCTAATTGAGATTTATTCATGCGTAATTCTTATAATTGAATAAAATCAGTATCTCAGTTGTGAGAGTGCTGTTACTATCGCTATCAATAGTCGGGGGGCATATACCTTATTTGGTGTTTGCTGAGATCGTTAGTCGAGACCCGTTGAACCTGATTCAGTTAACACTGGCGTAGGGAACTATAAGCACTCGATCTACGTCTGCACTCATGAAGACTGTTCATGAATCTATTGCGACTTCTCCTTCGATCGGTGTTCGTTCTCCTACGTCTTGTAAGATAGTAGGAGCGACAATGACACACAGTTCTATTTCAAAAGATTTAACGCCAAAAGCCTCAGTTTCACAGCATTCTGCTGATGGTTCGATTCGAACGAACACTCCGATTGTATTGACGATCGCAGGCTCAGACAGTGGCGGCGGTGCAGGTATCCAAGCTGATATTAAAGCCATGTCTGCTACCGGTAGTTTTGCTTGTTCGGTAATTACCGCGATCACTTCCCAGAACACGCAAGGCGTTTCCGCCATTTTTCCTATTCCACTCGACCATGTCGCTAGCCAGTTAGATGCGGTTTTCACTGATCTGAATATAGTGGCTGTGAAAGTCGGCATGTTGGCCGATTCGCAAATCATCAAAGTCGTCGCGGACAAAATCAAACAATACCAACCTAAACACCTAGTGATTGACCCTGTCATGGTGGCGACAAGTGGCGACCTTCTTTTAGAAAACTCGGCGATCACCACGCTAAAACAAGAACTGATTCCGCTCGCAGACATCATTACGCCTAACTTGCCGGAAGGCGCAGCACTAACGGGCAAAGCTGTGCCTGAAAGCGAAGCCGAAATGCAGGATATGATTGAAGACCTGCGTGCACTAGGTGCTAAAGCCGTTCTTCTCAAAGGCGGTCATTTAGAGAAGGATGAGAACAGTAACGACTTACTGATTCTGCCAACCACGTCTGCTTTGATTCGTGCGAAGCGTTTTCCTACCAAAAACACCCACGGTACGGGTTGTACGCTTTCATCTGCTATTGCTTCTTTCTTAGCGCAAGGCAACACGCTGTCAGAGGCTGTTGAGCTAGGCAAACAATACATTTCGCGCGCGATTGCTCATGCTGATGAGTTGCAAGTCGGCCAAGGTCATGGGCCCGTAAATCACTTCTTCGCTGGGCACGGGAATGTCCGTTAATACGGTGGGTGTTCAGCTCAGCAATGCCTCTTTACGTTATAACGACAGTGAGCACGCAACCTTGTCTGGGTTGTCGCTTAGCTTAAGCGCAGGTAAGTGGACGGTATTGCTAGGTCGAAGTGGCTGCGGGAAAACCACGGTATTGCGTTATCTGGCAGGCTTGTTGGACGACAAGGTGGAGTGGCAGGGAACATTGACAACCTCTGATGAATTGCCTTTAACGGATCGCATCGCTTACATGGCGCAGCAGGATTTGTTACTGCCGTGGCTGTCGGTTATCGACAATGTATGTCTGAGTCATTGTTTTCAAAATTCAGCTTCTGACAAAGCACTGCAAACCAATCAAGCACTCGAGTTGCTCGCTGCGGTTGGTTTGGCTGATTATGCGAATGCGATGCCGGATCAGTTGTCTGGTGGTATGCGTCAACGTGTCGCTTTGGCTCGAACTTTAATGCAAGACAAGCCAGTGGTGCTGATGGATGAGCCGTTCTCTGCGCTGGATGCGGTAACGAGACACAAACTACAGAGCTTAGCGTGTGAGCTGTTGAGAGATAAAACCGTTGTGTTGATCACCCATGACCCACAAGAAGCGGTGCGTTTGGCGGACAATTTGTATGTGTTGCAAGGCACACCTGCGAATGCTCAGTCTTTATCTGTGCCTCTCACATCAACACCACGAGTGCTCGATGGTGAGTGTGCCGAGTTGCAACAAGCGATCTTAGATCAGTTGGAGCGTGATTATGAATGATCTAACGCGAAGTGGAGCTGTAGCTCATTCAACTAACGGACAGGCTGCCACTACACGCCCTCGTCAGATGAATCCTGTTGTTCGTTTGCTTATCAGCAGTGCTGTGATTCTCGGTTTATGGCAGTTAGTTGTGGTTATCTTCGAGATGCCGAGCTTCATTCTGCCCACGCCAGCAGAAGTCTTTTTAAAGCTGATTGAACGTTACGATGTGTTACTCAAACACACATGGGTGACTGCGCAAGAGATCCTACTTGGCTTGTTACTCGGA
The DNA here is from genome assembly GCF_041474575.1 of Vibrio sp. 10N.222.51.C5. Taxonomy (NCBI): domain Bacteria; kingdom Pseudomonadati; phylum Pseudomonadota; class Gammaproteobacteria; order Vibrionales; family Vibrionaceae; genus Vibrio; species Vibrio sp. 10N.222.51.C5. Next base: position 3,211 of record NZ_JBFRUJ010000044.1, on the reverse strand, counting down.
TTGTCTATGGGGCTATTTTTCGCTCTGCAGATGTTGATGTTTGATCCGTTAAAACGTTGGTTATTGCCTATCTTAATTGCCAGCCAAGCTATCCCTGTATTTGCGATCGCGCCAGTATTGATGCTGTGGCTTGGTTACGGCATCGCCTCAAAAGTGGTGATGGCGGCGATCATTATCTTCTTCCCAGTAACCACTTGTTGTTACGACGGCTTACGTAATACTCCGACAGGCTATCTCGATCTTGCCAAAACGATGGGCGCATCGAAATGGCAATTGCTGCGTTATATCCAACTGCCTGCTGCGCTGCCAACATTAGCTTCTGGCATTCGTGTGGCTGTGGTGATTGCGCCAATTGGAGCGGTTGTCGGCGAGTGGGTTGGTTCGAGTGAGGGGCTGGGTTACTTAATGCTGCAGGCCAACGCGCGCATGATCATTGATGAGATGTTTGCTGCCTTGTTCATCTTGGCGGTGCTGTCTATCTCGCTCTACTTCATCATAGACAAGTTACTCAAAAAAGCTATCCCTTGGGAGAACCAGTAATGGCTTGCTCAATAACACTTTGTTTAATAAGGCTTCGCTCAACGCTATTTATCTCAACAATAGCTCGTTAAAAATGAGCTCTATAAACACAATAATAATATTCAAAAGGAAAGGTTAACTATGAAAAATACCAAATTGGTAGGTGCAGTGGCACTGCTTGCTTCGTTAGTTTCAGGTCATGCTCTAGCGGACTCTGAACAAAAGAAACTGACATTGATGTTGGATTGGTTTGTAAACCCGAACCACGGCCCGATTGTGATTGCTCAAGAGCGTGGTTACTTTGCTGACCAAGGCTTAGAGGTTGAAATCCAAGAACCAGCAGACCCAAGCACGCCAGCAAAATTGGTCGCGGCAGGTAAGGTCGATTTAGCGGTAACTTACCAACCAAGTTTAACCATGGATGTGGCAGCGGGTCTTCCTTTAGTTCGTGCATCAACCCTTATCGCGACGCCACTGAACACACTAATGGTACTGGATAACGGCAAGAACGATTCGCTAGCGGATCTGAAAGGCAAGAAGATCGGTATTGCGATTGCGGGTAACGAAGAAGCGACTATCGGCACTATGTTAGCGCAAGAAAATGTTGCATTTACAGATGTGCAAACCATCAATGTCGGTTGGGCACTTTCATCTTCATTGGCATCGGGCAAGGTAGACGCAATCTGGGGTGGCTTACGGAACTTCGAAACCAACCAGTTAGCACTTGAAGGTTTTAAAGCGAAAGCATTCTTCCCAGAAGAGCACGGCGTACCCGCTTACGACGAGCTTATCTTTGTTGCGAACGCAAAGAAACACGATGATGAAGCGATCAAAGCGTTCAACAAAGCATTGGAACAAGCAACGACTTACATTGTGAACCACCCCCAAGAGTCATGGAGTGAGTTTGTGGCGTATTCACCAGATACGTTGAATAGCGAGCTTAACCAACGCGCATGGAACGACACGCTGACTCGTTTTGCACTTCGTCCTTCTGCTGTAGATATGAAGCGTTACGACGATTACGCACAGTTCATGTTTGACAAAGGCATTATCAAATCACTACCGAAAGCCGCTGACTACGTACCGACTTTTGACTAAGGAATCTCATGAAATACCAAGACTTAATCCAAGCCTGTCAACAAGATTGGCAAGACTACACCGAGCATGATTTTGTTAAAACGCTGGCAAACGGCACACTCGCTCAGCCGTGTTTTCTGCATTACTTGAAGCAAGATTTTCTGTTTTTAAAGCAGTATGCCCGCGCTTATGCATTGGCAATTTACAAGGCTAAAACCTTGGCTGATATGCGTCGTGCACTGCCAAGTGTTCATGCGTTGCTAGATTCTGAAATCTCTCACCATGTGACTTACTGTGGTCAGTGGGGTTTAACCGAATCGGATTTAGAAAACGAGCCTGAAGATTTCGGCACTGTTGCCTACACGCGCTACGTTCTAGATGCGGGTATGACGGGTGATCTTGTCGACTTATATGCGGCACTGGCTCCGTGTTCAATCGGTTATGCCGTGATTGGTAAAGCGCTGTTAGAAAGCAGTGATACTGTTTTGGAAGGCAACCCATACGCAAGCTGGCTGCAACTGTATGGCAGTGAAGAGTTCCAGTCTGGCGTAGCAACGGGCGCGGAATACTTCAATCAGTTGCTTGCTGAAATTGATATCAACAGCGAACGCGGTCAGAACATCGTTCATATCTTCAAAACCGCAACGCGTATGGAAGTGGCTTTTTGGCAGCAAGGGCTGAACGCTCTTGATGATTCAACAGCGGCTTAAAAGCGACTTTCACGAATAAGGATTTACCCATGCTTACTGAACAAATTATTCAATCGCTACGCGCAGTACGAGAGCAAAAACCACTGGTTGTGAACATCACTAACTATGTAGTGATGAACAACACGGCCAACGCGTTATTGGCGATTGGCGCTTCGCCTATTATGGCGCACTCGCAACAAGAACTGGCAGAGATGATGTCTTTCTCTGGTGCTTTGGTGATTAACATCGGCACGCTCGACAGTGTTTGGACGCCAAGAATGTGTTTTGCTGTTGAGCAAGCGAACGCGAACAACAAGGTTGTGGTTCTTGACCCTGTGGGTTGTGGGGCAAGTACGTTGCGTACCGAGACTTCTCGTGAAATTGCACGCTTAGCCGATAAGTTGATCATTCGTGGTAACGCGTCTGAGATTATCGCGTTAGCGGGCGAACAAGCGCAGAGCAAAGGCGTTGATGCGCTTGATAGCAGTGATGCTGCGTTAGGTGCTGCACAGTGCTTAGTGGCTGAATACGGTGCAAATGTGGTGATATCTGGTGAGACAGATTACGTTGTCACCAAAGACAGCGTGGTGACGTTAAACAACGGACACCAAATGATGCCGTATGTGACGGGTATGGGGTGTACTTTAACTGCATTGACGGGTGCTTTCGCGGCTGTTGGTGATGATAGTGGTTTAGCTGCAGCAGCGGTATTAGGCGTGGTTGGTGAAATCGCGGCTGAAAACTCTCGCGGCCCAGGTAGCTTGCAAATTAACTTGCTTGATGAGTTGTATCAGTTAGACGAAGAGACTCTGATTCAACGCTTGAAGATTCAGTAGGGCTAATCTAACTCTAAGCCACAAGTTAGAGTTAGATTAACTTAAAAAAGCCCCCGACACTTATGTGTAGGGGGCTTTTTATTGGTTCAT
>NZ_JBFRUJ010000043.1:0-19395 GCF_041474575.1 Vibrio sp. 10N.222.51.C5 | reverse complement strand
CGTATTTTAGGACGAGACAGTTCGCACACAAAGAGAAAAACCAAAGCAACTAGAAAACGTAAGCAACACCAACGTTCGCGGCCATGTTGATACCACTTTCAAGTATTGGGCTATTCTCTATATCACCTTCAAGGTTGGTATAACGAACGCCACCAGTTACTCGAACATTTGGCGTAACATGCAGATAGCCACTATTTTGAACCCATTATTCTTCACTACATCTACCTATTTATTGAGCAATTTTTGATAACTTCGCGCATTATATGGTACTCCATTCCAAGAATCAATAGAGCCCAGTTATACATCTAATGCACATAAATCCATTGTGAGTATTGTTAAGCGACCTAAAATCTCAAAACAAACGGCCAGATCCCCTCGAATGTAAAATAATTTGATTCTACGCGCCTCAAGTTGCCTATTGCGCTCGCCACGTTTTTCACACGCAAAATTGTAAATAAATACATAATTGTTAAGCAAAATTGTGGAAGCGGGTCTAACCTTAAAATGTAGGGAGAGCCTATTTTTCAATCGCTCGTCAGTTTTGACTGGTTAACAAGGGGAATGTGACTATGAGTATCTTTGACCACTATCAATCACGTTATGAAGCAGCCAAGGAAGAAGAGCTGACATTGCAGGAGTTCTTAGGGCTGTGTAAAGACGATAAAAGTGCTTACGCTAATGCTGCCGAGCGCTTATTACTAGCCATTGGCGAACCAGAGGTTATTGACACTGCTCAAGACCCTCAACTGAGTCGTATTTTCTCGAACCGTGTCATCTCACGCTACAGCGAATTTAAAGATTTCTACGGTATGGAAGATGCGATTGAACAGATTGTTTCTTACTTAAAACATGCTGCGCAAGGTTTAGAAGAACGTAAACAAATCCTTTACCTACTTGGCCCTGTGGGCGGTGGTAAATCTTCTCTCGCTGAAAAACTCAAAGCCCTGATGCAGAAACTACCAATCTATGTATTGTCTGCTGACGGTGAACGAAGCCCAGTAAACGATCACCCATTCTGTCTATTCGACGTTAACGAAGACGGCGACTTATTGAAGAATGAATATGGCATTGAGAAACGCTATCTTCGCTCAATTATGTCTCCGTGGGCAGCGAAACGTCTGCACGATTTTGGCGGTGATATTTCCAAATTCAAAGTCATCAAACTGCGCCCTTCTATTCTCGATCAAGTTGCGATCGCGAAAACGGAGCCAGGTGATGAAAACAACCAAGATATCTCGTCTCTGGTTGGTAAAGTTGATATTCGTAAACTTGAACACTTCTCTCAAGATGATCCTGATGCCTACAGCTACTCTGGTGCGCTTTGTAAAGCCAACCAAGGTGTGATGGAATTCGTGGAGATGTTCAAAGCGCCAATCAAAGTATTACACCCTCTACTTACGGCAACACAAGAAGGTAACTTCAACGGTACCGAAGGGCTTTCTGCACTGCCATTTGACGGTATGATTCTCGCTCACTCGAACGAATCTGAGTGGCAGACCTTCCGTAACAACAAAAACAACGAAGCATTCCTCGACCGTGTGTACATTGTAAAAGTCCCTTACTGTCTGCGCGTCTCTGAAGAAGTTAAGATCTACAAGAAACTGCTTGAGCACAGTGAGCTATCCCAAGCGCCTTGCTCACCAAGCACACTCGATCTGCTATCGCAATTCAGCATTCTTTCGAGACTAAAAGAGCCTGAAAACTCATCTCTATTCTCTAAGATGCGTGTTTACGATGGTGAGACTCTAAAAGACACCGATCCAAAAGCGAAGAGCTACCAAGAGTACCGAGATTATGCTGGCGTTGACGAAGGCATGTCTGGGCTATCAACGCGTTTCGCCTTTAAGATCCTGTCTCGTGTGTTTAACTTCGACCAAGCCGAAGTGGCCGCGAACCCAGTGCACCTGTTCTACGTTATTGAGCAGCAAATCGAACGGGAGCAGTTCCCTCAAGAGACCGCCGAGAAGTACCTAGAGTTCTTGAAAGGATACCTAGTGCCACGCTACGTAGAGTTCATCGGTAAAGAAATTCAAACCGCTTATCTAGAGTCTTACTCTGAGTACGGTCAGAATATCTTCGACCGCTATGTCACCTACGCAGATTTCTGGATTCAAGACCAAGAGTACCGCGACCCAGAAACAGGCCAACTATTTGACCGTGCTTCTCTGAATGGTGAACTAGAGAAAATCGAGAAGACAGCCGGTATCAGTAACCCTAAAGACTTCCGAAATGAGATTGTGAACTTTGTGCTTCGTGCCAAAGCCAACAATAACGGTCAAAACCCAGTGTGGACGAGCTACGAGAAACTGCGCACTGTGATTGAGAAGAAAATGTTCTCTAACACAGAAGAGCTACTTCCTGTTATTTCGTTCAATGCTAAGACCTCAACGGATGATCAGAAAAAACATGACGACTTCGTTGCTCGTATGATGGAAAAAGGCTACACCGAGAAGCAAGTGAGACTGCTATCTGAGTGGTACCTAAGAGTTCGTAAATCCTCATAACTAAACGGTATTGAGCTGCTCAACTGAGCAGCTCGTATAAACCAATAACTTTTATACCTTAGTAAATCAATAACTCTTATACCCGAATAAAAAGTAGGATCGCGACATCAGCTGAGAGGGAGTTCTTATGGCACAATTTATCGATCGGAGGCTCAATGGCAAAAATAAGAGTGCTGTGAATAGACAGCGTTTCTTACGACGCCATAAAGAGCAAATCAAAGAATCTGTGGCCGATGCAGTTAACCGACGCTCAATCACCAATACAGAAACAGGTGAAGACGTCACTATTCCCCATAAAGACATCAAAGAGCCGAACTTTCACCAAGGTCAAGGCGGCGTAAGAGAGCGCGTTCACCCAGGTAATGATCAGTTCATCACTGGCGATAAAATCGAACGCCCTAAAGGTGGTGGTCAAGGTGGTGGCTCAGGCCAAGGCGACGCAAGCCCTGATGGCGAAGGCCAAGATGAATTTACCTTCCAAATTTCAAAAGATGAGTATCTTGATATTCTCTTTGAAGATTTAGCTCTACCTAATCTAGAGAAAAATCAGGTCAACAAAATCACCGAATGGAAAACTCACCGCTCTGGTTACCAAAGCGCGGGGATTCCATCCAACATCGCTATCGTTCGTTCACTACAGCAATCTCTGGCTCGTAGAACCGCGATGACAGCAGGTAAAAAGCGCGAGCTTAACCTACTGATGGAACAGCTTGACCAAGTTAAAATGACGGAGCCGGCACAACCTTTTGAGGAAGGTCGCCTCAAAGAAGAGATTGCCGAGTTACGTAAAAAGATTGAAAGCGTGCCGTTCATTGACACCTTCGACTTACGTTTTAAAAACTACGAGAAGCGCCCTATTCCATCTAGCCAAGCCGTGATGTTCTGTCTAATGGATGTATCGGGCTCTATGGATCAGGCCACAAAAGATATTGCGAAGCGCTTTTATGTTCTTCTGTATCTGTTCTTAAATCGCACCTACGAAAACGTCGATGTTGTGTTTATTCGTCACCATACTCAGGCTAAAGAGGTCGACGAACATGAGTTTTTCTACTCACAAGAAACGGGTGGTACCATTGTTTCAAGCGCACTGAAACTGATGAAGGAAATTGTCGCAGACCGCTACCCTGCTAATGAGTGGAACATCTATGCAGCACAAGCCTCTGATGGCGATAACTGGGCTGATGACTCTCCTCGCTGTAAAGAGTTACTGGTCAATACGCTTCTGCCAACTTGCCAATATTACTCTTACATCGAAATAACACGCCGCTCTCATCAAACACTTTGGCACGAATACGAAAAACTCGAGAGTAGCTTTGACAACTTCGCCATGAAAAACATTAAAACGGTGGATGATATTTTTCCTGTGTTTAGAGAACTGTTCCAGAAAGAGACAGCGTAAGGGAGTTTGCCATGACAGCGAAATCAAACGTTGCAGAGAAAAACAAAGCTGCAAAAAAGAAAAACGACAAGATGCTGCCTGATGGTCCAGATTGGACGTTCAACCTCTTGGAGAAATACCACGTAGAAATCAAACGTGTTGCGCAGCATTACCGTTTAGATACTTACCCAAACCAGATTGAAGTGATTACTTCAGAACAGATGATGGATGCCTACTCGAGCATTGGTATGCCTATCAATTACAACCACTGGTCTTTTGGTAAGAAATTCATTCAAACCGAGCAAAACTACAAGCATGGCCAAATGGGCTTGGCATACGAAATCGTAATCAACTCCGATCCGTGTATCGCTTACCTGATGGAAGAGAACACGGTCACAATGCAGGCGCTGGTAATGGCTCACGCTTGTTATGGCCACAACTCTTTCTTTAAAGGCAACTACCTGTTCCAAACATGGACCGATGCCAGTTCCATCATCGATTACTTGTTGTTTGCTAAGAAGTACATCAGTGGTTGTGAAGAGAAATATGGTGTTGCTGAAGTCGAGCAGCTCCTTGATTCTTGTCACGCACTGATGAATTACGGCGTAGACCGATACAAACGCCCTGAGAAGATTTCCATTGCAGAAGAGACAGCAAGACAAGAAGAACGCGAAGCTTATCTGCAATCTCAAGTGAATGAGCTATGGCGAACCGTTCCTCAAAATAAAAGTAAGGAAGAAGAGACCAAGATCCGCTTTCCTAGCGAGCCTCAAGAAAACATTCTCTACTTTATCGAGAAGAACGCACCACTGCTTGAACCTTGGCAACGAGAGTGTGTTCGCATCGTTCGCAAAGTGAGCCAATACTTCTACCCTCAAAAACAAACTCAAGTGATGAACGAAGGCTGGGCAACCTTCTGGCATTACACCATTCTTAACCACCTTTACGACGAAGGCTTGGTGAGTGATAAGTTCATCTTAGAATTCCTACACAGCCATACCAGTGTCGTCGCACAACCTGCCTACAACAGTCCTTATTTCAGCGGGATAAACCCTTATGCGCTTGGCTTTGCGATGTTTAGAGACATCCGACGCATCTGTGAAGAGCCAACCGATGAAGATAGAGAGTGGTTCCCTGAGTTAGCCGGAAGTGATTGGTTAGAAGCGGTGCACTTTGCGATGCACAACTTCAAAGATGAAAGTTTCATCAGCCAATACCTTTCTCCAAAAATCATTCGAGACTTTAAGCTGTTCTCTGTACTCGACGACGACCGTAAAAATACCATTGAGGTGAGTGCTATTCATGATGATCCGGGCTATCGCCTGATTCGTGAGAAGCTTGCGGCGCAATACAACCTAAGTAACCTTGAACCAAACATTCAGGTGTTTAATGTCGATGTTCGTGGTGACCGCTCAATGACACTGCAATATGTGCCTCACGACCGCATCCCGCTTGATAAAGGCTACGACGAAGTGATGAAGCATCTCTATCGCTTGTGGGGCTTTGATGTGATTTTGGAAGAGCTCAAAGATACGGGTCATAGAGAGATTCTGACTACTTGTCCAAAACGTAATGATTATGGAGCCAAGATTTAATATCAATCACAGTAAGTCAGTGTTTGGTATAAAACTCCGCTCCCCCTACAACATAGTGGTCACCCGCTCGGAAGTGGAGCAATAAAAAAACGCATAAGTCTGATGACTTATGCGCTTTCTTTTTAAGGCTCAAACGTCTGTAAATGAACGTAAGGCACCAAGCCTAGAACTAGAACTAGAACTAGAACTAGAACTCAATAAGCTTAAACAATCGGCTTTTGACCGCGTTCAATCAGCTTCATCAGCACGCTGTCTGCAGATTTACCTGCCACGCCAGCTAGCTTGTCTGACAGCTTTTTCTTCTGTACATAGTGAATCGCTAGAACCGTCTTGTCTTTGCATGCTTCAACAACTAAGTCATCAGAAGTACGGATCTCATCCACCAGTCCAAGTTCATGTGCTTGTGTACCAAACCAGTGCTCACCCGTTGCAACCTTATCAAGGTCTAGCGCTGGACGATGGTCACGAATGAAGTCTTTGAATAAGCCGTGTGTCTCTTCTAGCTCTTCTTTGAACTTCTCACGTGCTTTATCGCTGTTCTCACCAAACATAGTCAGTGTGCGCTTGTACTCACCCGCAGTTAGCTGTTCAAACTCAATGTCGTGCTTTTTAAGCAGTTTATTGAAGTTTGGTAGTTGAGCAATCACGCCAATAGAACCAACGATAGCAAAAGGTGCTGATACGATTTTGTCTGCGATACATGCCATCATGTAACCACCGCTTGCTGCTACTTTGTCTACCGAGATAATCAAAGGCAGGCCAGCCGCTTTGATACGATCAAGTTGAGAAGACGCCAGACCATAGCCATGAACCATGCCACCGCCAGATTCAAGTTTCAGCAATACTTCATCACCTTCACGAGCCACAGCCAGAACCGCCGTTACCTCTTCACGTAATGAAGCCACTTCTTTCGCATCAATGCTGCCGTTAAAATCAAGAACGAATAGATGTGGTTCACGCTTGCTATCAAGCTCACCCTCTTTCGCTGCTTTCTTCACTTCTTTACCGCGTGATTTTACTTTCTCTTTTTCCGCTTTCTTTTCTGCTTTATCACGGGCTTTGATGAAAGCATCATCGTGTAGATGGTGCTCTAATTGTTCAATCGTCTGTTTATGGTGTTCAGATAGGTTCGTGATTTCCAGCTCACCTTTAATCGCGCTTGATTTTCCACCCACAGATTTAGCAATGACTAAAATTGCAATGATGGCGATTACAACGGTCGCAATCTTGGCTAAAAACAAGCCGTAGTCCAACAAAAATTCCAATGTCATATCCCCTATTGTATGAATTAGTGTATTGTAACCATCTTGTCACGATTACCAAGAATTTCTCATCATTCCTGCGGTTATCTGTGTGATTAAACATCAATGGAATGACGAACATAATAAAAGAAAGAAGGATAAGCACAGTGGATTACCCAATCTCTACAGATGCCCTCAAAGATAAAGTAATTTTGGTTACAGGTGCCGGTGCTGGCATTGGTCGCCAAGCTGCACTAAGCTTCGCTCAACATGGCGCAACTGTCATTCTGTTAGGCCGCAATGTTAAAAACCTAGAATTCATTTACGATGAAATCGAAAGCGCTGGTTACCCGCAGCCTGCAATTATCCCATTGGATTTAAAAGGTGCGACAAAGCAGAACTACGTTGATATGGCTGAAACCATTCAATCACAGTTCGGTCGTTTAGACGGCCTACTTCATAATGCTGGCGTTCTTGGCACTCTGAGCCCGTTTGAGCAGATTGATGAAGAAACCTTTGATGATGTTATGCAGATCAATGTGAAGTCTGAGTTCTTGATGACTCAAGCTCTGCTACCTGCACTTAAGAAAGCAGAAGCGGGTCGTATCGTATTTACCTCTTCAACGGTTGGTCACTCTGGCCGTGCATTCTGGGGCACTTACGCAATTTCTAAGTTTGCTACCGAAGGTATGATGCAAATCCTAGCGGACGAGCTTGAAGACACAAATATCCGTGTTAACGCAATCAACCCAGGTGGCACTCAAACACGTATGCGTGCAAAAGCGTACCCTGGAGAAGATGCGAATAAGCTAAAAACGCCACTCGACATCATACCGCTGTACCTACACTTAATGAACCCAAGTGTGACGGACATTAATGGCCAATGTATCGATGCTCAACCTAAGTAGTTGATATTATAACCAATCGTAAAAAGTCGCTTTAATAGCGGCTTTTTTTGTATCTAAATCAAGCACCTAAAACTTAGTTCCTCTGATTTTCATCATTTTGCTTTGCATCTTTTTCATTGTTAAATATACTGTATAAATATACAGGTATTTAATTATGCATGAACTCATAAAAAACTTACAAGACCGCCAGCTAATCTGGAAAGGGCTAAAATCAACAACGCTAGGAAGTACCACTTCTACAGGCTATCCGCAATTGGATAAACAGCTTGATGGTGGCTTTCCGACACACGGCGTTATTGAAGTTGAATCACAGCAAGGGATCGGTGAACTTCGCCTTCTTACGCCCTATTTAGCTCAGAAAAACTCGCAAAAACTGGCCATATTCATTAACCCGCCAGGGAAGATTTGTGCCGAGTTTTTTAGCAGCCAAGGCATTGAATTAGAGAACATTCTCATTATCCAGCCGCAACGCGAACTCGATGCGTTGTGGGCGGCTGAGCAGTGCCTCAAAAGCGGCGCTTGTCACTCTGTATTGCTATGGGGAGCCGATCTAGAAATACACCAAACCAAGCGCCTACAAGCAGCCAGTGAAACCGGTAAGTGCCTGCAGTTTCACTTTAAAGCCACCAGCCATAATCAACTATCCCTACCCGTTTCTTTAAGCATGAAGCTGTCTTCTCACGCGCAGGGATTAAAGGTTGAAGTGACTAAGAGAAAAGGCAGCTGGTCGTATGGCAGCTTTATTCTAGACATGACACACTACTGGCCGTTACTCACAGAGAAAGCCGTTTATGAAGACAATTCAGACCGCGCTTTGTCTGGTAACACTGTGCTGGCTTTTCCTATTGCGAAGCAAGGCTAACGTATGTTGTGGCTTTATCTGCACTTTCCATCTCTACAGTTGGATACCTTGTTTAACTCTAATGAATTGGGTTCGAACGAAGACTCACGCGAACAACCTATTATCATCGTGGATGAAAAAGATCACCGTGTACTGCAAGCGAACCCAGCTGCGCTGCAATCGGGAATTTCACTTGGTATGGGCTTAGGGTCTGCGGCGGCGCTGTGTCACAACTTACACGTACACCCTTACAGTATTGAACTGGAGAAAAGTAAGCTGAAAGAGATCGCTCAATGGGCGTATCTGGTCACTTCCGACATGGCGTTATTGCCACCTAATGGCTTGTTGATTAAAGCCTCTAACATGCTGTCACTTTACGACGGGCTAGATAACTACTGGCATGAGCTCAAAAGCCACTTAAAAACGCTCAATATCCAGTTCAGCTTCGCTACGGGTTATTCGCCGCTTTCTGCGATCCTTTTGGGTAAGCAAGCGATCAACCAAGCAACAAACAATATTGAGCAGATGAAAATTTGGGTCAATCAACAAGCATTGAATTCCAGTGAGCTACCGACCAAGCAAGTAGAACGCCTGAACCGTGTCGGTATCAATACCGTTGAAGACCTATTAAAGCTGCCTTTGCAAGAGGTCGCACGCCGCTTTGATATCGACTTGGTGAATTATGTCGGTCGCCTTAACGGCCAGTTCAAGCACCCGATTGATTTCTATCACCCACCAGAGAATTTCCAGCAATATTTGGAGCTGCTGTTTGATATTGAAAACATCCTATTCATCGAAAAGCCTTTGCTGAAATTGTTGAATCAGCTCGAGTGCTTTTTGAGGTTACGTGACCGAGTGGCTTTCGAGTTAACTCTGACTTTGCACCTAAGAGATAAAGACGATCACCCTGTCTCTTTTTATTCGGCACAAGGTGATTACCTTGCTGAAAAATGGGCGAACCTTACTCATCTCACCTTAGAGTCACTCAAGCTCACCGCACCGGTTCAAGGACTGACCCTCAGCTTGGTTCGTCATGGAGAACCGCAAATGGCCTACCATGATCTTTTTGATGGTAATACCGGAACACTTGCCGCGTTAGATTTGCTCTCACTACTGCAAGCAAAGCTTGGACAAGCCTGTATTCAAACACCAAAAATACAGCACGACCCAAGGCCAGAAAAGGCCAATCAGTATTCGCTCCCAACACTGAGTAAGTCTGTGACAAAAAGGCAAACACCCCCAGAGAGCGAGCAACAAACCATAGCTCTCAGCGTCGTTCAACAGCGGCTCAGGCCCAGTATTTTACTGCCAGAGCCCGAAGCCTTAACCGAAAGCGTCACCTTATCTCAAGGCCCAGAGCGCATTGTGTCTGGCTGGTGGGACGGAGAGAAGATCATTCGTGACTACTTTATTGCTCACAGCGAAAACGGTCGGTGGCTCTGGATATTTAGAACGCCAGATAAACAGTGGTTTTTGCACGGCTTATTTAGCTAGTCGGTAAGAACGTAAGTCAGCAAGAAACTTTGTTAGCTAGTCTGTTCTACTGATTCAATTTCAGCGTCCCTTTTCAATCATGTTCACTCGCAATGGTTAAGTGAGATTACGTTATGTCTCAGCAATACTCAGAGCTATTTTGCCAAAGCAATTACTCCTTCCTTAAGGGAGCCTCACACGCAGAGGAGCTTGTTTTACAGGCCGATTTCTTGCGTTACAAAGCACTCGCGGTTACTGATGAGTGCTCAGTCGCGGGCATCGTTAAGGTTCACTCTGCGATCAAGCAACATAAACTGTCGCTCAAGCAAATTGTCGGGAGCATGTTTTGGCTAAATGAAGAGTGCCAAGTGGTCTTGATATGCCCAAACAGACAAGCCTACGCCGAGCTGTGCCGTATTATTACCAACGCGAGACGTCGTAGCAGCAAGGGACATTATCAGCTCTCTGAGTGGGACATCATGTCAGCTAAGCACTGCTTTATTCTTTGGCTTCCTCAACAGAAAAATGAAGACGCACACTGGGGGCAATGGCTCTCCCAGCATCATTCAGGTCGGTTGTGGATTGGCTTACAAAGACACCTAAAGCAAACCGACCAGCAGTACACAGATTACTGCGTTGAGCTGTCACAACATCACCAACTGCCGATTACAGCTTGTGGTGGTGTGTTGATGCACAATGCGAATCGCTTACCCTTGCAGCACTCACTCACTGCGATAAAGTACCAAAAGCCCATTACCGAAGTGGGCAGTCACTTACTCGCTAATGCCGAGCGCTGTTTACGGAGTATCAATAAGCTCTCTCATATCTTCAAAGCGGAGTGGCTAGAAGAGAGCAACCGTATCGCTGAGCTGTGTGAGTTTGATTTAGATAGCTTACGCTACGAATATCCCAGTGAGCTGATTCCTCAAGGTGAGACGCCCATGAGTTATCTGCGCATGTTGGTCGAAAAAGGAAAACAGACTCGCTTCCCACAAGGTGTACCTAACGACATCCAACAAATCATAGATAAAGAATTGGGATTAATTGACGAGCTTGACTACCCTTTCTTTTTTCTCACCATTCATGACATCGTGATGTTTGCCAAAAGCCAAGGCATTCTTTACCAAGGTCGAGGTTCAGCGGCCAATTCCGTGGTCTGTTACTGCTTAGAAATCACCTCTGTCGACCCAAGACAGATCTCGGTGCTGTTTGAGCGTTTCATCAGTAAAGAGCGCGATGAGCCGCCTGATATTGATGTCGATTTTGAACACGAACGTCGTGAAGAAGTTATCCAATACATCTACCAAAAATACGGTAGAGAACGGGCTGCACTTGCTGCAACTGTGATTTCATATCGCTTTAAAAGTGCGGTAAGAGATGTCGGTAAAGCATTAGGGCTACAAGAAACTCAGCTCGACTACTTCATCAAGAACACAAACCGCAGGGACAAAAGCTTAGGTTGGCAGGCTCAGCTCACTCAATTAGGGCTACAACCTGATTCTTTGAAGGGGCAGCAGTTTATCCACTTGGTGAATGAGATTATCGGCTTCCCACGTCACTTATCTCAACATGTCGGTGGCTTTGTCATATCCTCAGGGCCTTTGTATGAGCTGGTTCCCGTCGAAAATGCAGCGATGCACGATCGAACCATTATCCAATGGGATAAGGATGATCTAGAAACCTTAGGCTTGCTGAAAGTTGATGTGCTCGCGTTGGGTATGCTCTCTGCGATTCGTAAATGTTTCGACCTGATCAAACGTATTCACGGGCGATCACTGACCATTGCTGAGATCACTCGCCTTAAGGACGATCCTCAGGTTTACGGCATGATTCAGCGAGCAGACACAGTCGGGATATTCCAAATTGAGTCACGCGCACAAATGAGCATGCTGCCAAGGCTTAAACCGAAGACTTATTACGACTTGGTGATTCAAATCGCTATCGTACGCCCAGGCCCTATTCAGGGTGATATGGTGCATCCGTTTCTCAAGCGTCGAGATGGCATTGAGCCAATCAGTTATCCATCTAAAGACGTGGAATCAGTACTGTCGCGCACCTTAGGTGTACCGATATTCCAAGAGCAAGTGATCAAACTCGCGATGGTCGCTGCAGGGTTCACAGGCGGAGAAGCAGATCAACTCAGACGGGCAATGGCCGCTTGGAAGAAAAATGGCAACGTCTTTAAGTTTAAAAACAAACTCATCGAAGGAATGCAAAAGCGCGGCTATGAGACAGAGTTTGCTGAGCAGATCTTTAAACAGATATGCGGCTTTGGCGAGTACGGTTTTCCTGAAAGCCACTCCGCTTCGTTTGCGGTGTTAGCGTATTGCTCCGCTTGGTTGAAATGCTACTACCCAGAGTGCTTCTACGCTTCTCTGTTGAATAGCCAACCGATGGGGTTTTATAGCCCTTCACAGTTGGTACAAGACGCACAACGACACAATGTGGTGATACTTCCGGTATGTGTGAACGCTTCTCAAAACGACCACACGGTTGCCCCTCATCAGAACGGTCTAGCGATTCGCTTAGGGCTGCGACAAATCAAAGGATTCAGCGAGCATGGAATTCAAAGCGTGCTCGCCAATCGTCCACCATCCGGTTATCGCCACCCTAGTCAGGTGAAACAGTTATCGATGAATAAGAAAGATATCGAGCTACTGGCATCGGCCAATGCGCTACATAACGTTTCTGGAGACCGCTTCCAGACTCGCTGGGTGATCATGGACTCGGCGTCGGATTTACCTCTGTTTAGCCAAGTCTATGACGATGCTGAGGCAGGACATGACGAACATGTACTGCACAAGCCCAATGAGATGCAAGATCTACTCGAAGACTTCACCAGTGTCGGAATTTCATTGAACAAGCACCCCATCACTTTGCTCGAAGAAGCAGGACGATTAGGTCGATTCACACACATGAAAGATTTAATACAACAAAGACACAAATCTATGGTCACCGTTGTCGGATTAGTCACAGGCAAACAATCTCCCGGAACCGCGACAGGTGTCACCTTTGTCACGCTAGAAGATAGCACTGGCAATATTAATGTCGTGGTATGGGGAGCAACCGCGCGCGCTCAACAACAAGCTTATCTCACAGCCAAGGCGTTAAAAGTACAAGGGATATTAGAAAAAGAAGGAGAAGTTGTGCATGTTATCGCGGGGAAACTTATCGATATTACCGATGAAATTGTTGGTTTGAAAACCAAATCTCGGGATTTTCATTAGCGAAGTAGCAATTGTCCTCAATCGGTCCTTGGCTAAAGAAACGAAAGAAAGAGCAACGAAAAAGGGAAGCATCCGCTTCCCTTCAATTCCAATTGTTGAGTTATGACTCAACTTCAGCTTCCGTACGTCTTTTCTTAAATTCCCTATACAGTAATAAGCTCAAAGTCATGACGACTTTAGACGTTAACCATATCATTAAGAGGAACTACCTTAGATTGTGTGTGAAAAATCACGCTAGTAGTTGAGCATATTTCGTTAAGAAAAATATGCTGCGTGAATATTAGCAAGCGTTTTCTATAAGGTCACTCAAAACAAACCGTACAGCAGCATTAATTATAAAATCTGACGCATTCGCTCTTGAGTCACTTCAACCAAGAGGTCTGGCTGGAACTTAGAAATAAAGCGGTTACACCCTACTTTCTCAACCATAGCTTCATTAAAACTTCCACTTAATGAAGTATTTAGCGTGATGAATAGGTCATGCATTCTTGGGTCAGTACGTACTTCGTGTGTCAGCTTGTAGCCGTCCATTTCAGGCATTTCAGCATCGGTGATCATCAACAATATTTCTTGATTGATGTCTTTGCCTTCATCACACCAGCCCTTAAGTAAGGTCAGTGCTTCTAAGCCATCACAACACTCAATAATGTTCAAACCCAACTGCGACAAGGTGCCTTTGATCTGGTTACGCGCTGTTGAAGAGTCATCAACGATAAGCACATTGCGTCCTATCATCTCCTGAGCTAATTGTTCATCTAAAACGCCTTCAGAGATCGAGACATCGTAATCAATGATCTCAGCCAACACTTTCTCAACATCGATGATCTCGACGATCTTGTTCTGCTCTTCTTCTTGAATATGCGTGATAGCGGTTAGGTAATTTGCACGGCCTGTTGTCTTTGGCGGCGGCTGGATTTCTGTCCATGTCGTGTTCACGATATTACGAACTTGCCCAACCAAGAAACCTTGTACGGTTCGGTTGTATTCCGTAATAATCAGGTTGCTCTCTTGAGACTCCGCACGAGATGGCGGAAAGCCAATGGCACTGCGTAAATCGATAACAGGCACCGATTCACCACGTAAAGACGCAACACCCGTAATATGATGATGAGAGCCCGGTAAGCGAGTGAGTACTGGCACTTTGAGGACTTCTTTCACTTTAAATACGTTAATCGCAAATAGTTGACGACTATTTAAGCTGAATAACAAGAGTTCCAGACGGTTTTCACCGACCAGTTTGGTTCTCTGATCAACCGAATTTAAAACGCCAGACATACAACACCTTAGTGACAAATAATAACTGTGGCTACAATAGCCTACTTCAATAGGTTAAAGCAAAGCGCCAATGCACAGAATGCTTAAACTAAGTACAACAAATGATGTTATACAAAGCTTAAGTACATGGAAAGGTTCAGGGTAAGGCTACAAGACGAGAAAAAGGGGTTAACCTTCAATAACTTTCATTAACAGTTGGCCATCGTATAAGGCCTGCTTGATGAGCGCAGCTCCTGGCATGGTTGCCTGCTTATAAAAACGAGATTCCACCAGCTCTAAGTCTTTATGGTAAACCGATAGACTCTGCTCTTCGATACACTTTTGAATCGCCGGGTATAACACGCTCTTCGCCTGATTGATAACACCACCCACCAAGATTTTCTCTGGGTTAAATAGGTTAATCACAATCGCAATCGCAGAACCTAGATAACGACCTAACTGTTCAATCACTTCAACAGCCAGCGGATCCCCATCAGCAGCGGCAGCACAGATCTGTTCAATAGTGACGTCTTCAAACACCGTTAGCGTTGATTCTTCACCATTTGCCAATCGCTCTTTGACTTGCTCACGGATTGCCTGAGAACTCGCCACCGTTTCTAAACAGCCTCGATTTCCACAGTGGCAAAGCTTGCCTTCCTTATCGATCTGGATATGCCCCAACTCACCGATGTTACCGTGACGCCCTTGCAGAACGCGACCATCAAGAATGATCCCGGCACCTAAACCGTGGTGAATCGAGATAAGAACAGAGTTGTCGTTGTCTTGTGAGTTACCAAACAGCTTTTCTGCTAATGCCCACGCTCGGGTATCATTGGCAATAAAAACTGGCAAACCGGTTTCTTTGTAGATCTCCGGCCCCAACGCTAAGTTTTCAACGTTATAGTGCGGCATCTGCAACACAATACCTTGCTCTGAATTCACCAGACCTGGCAGTGTGATAGCGATACTCGTCACCCTGTCGAGTTGCTCGGCATAGGTTTGGAAGAACTCATCGATTTCATGGAGAAGACGCGCAAGCACATCGTCTTGATCACGTTCATGGATATCAATCTTGGTATCGATAAGCACGTCGCCGCCCAATTCATGGAGCGCGATCGTCAAGTATCCGCGACCAAGACGCATCGACAAAAATTGCCAACCTTCGTTATTGGTTTGCAGACCGACAGCAGGACGGCCACGAGTCGTGGCTTCTTGAACCGTCGTTTCGTGAATAAGGTGAGCTTCAATGAGTTCACGGGTAATTTTAGTAATACTCGCCGGAGCCAACTCACTTTGCTTGGACAGATCGATACGAGAAATAGGACCTTTAAGGTCAATTAGTTTATATACACGACCAGCATTGACCTGTTTGATATGATCAATATGGCCCGGTTGAGCCATGTACATTTTACGCTCCAGAAATCATCAACGAGGTAATTTTTTTACTTTGCGAAGTAATTGTGAAGTCACTTGGTATATCGCCGTGACCAGTATCACGTATATACATGAATCTTTGTGTATCGAGTCAAATAGTTCGAGGGAAATTAACACCCACATCGATAATTTGCGACTTAATTTTCAGAATAAAACATCGCATTTGAGCCCTGAATTCAATAATTAAAGGCAAATCAAGAAATATCCTCCTAGCTCCCAATAAATTATCAATTAATGCATATACTTAATTCAGTCTTTTAAAAGATTACTTGGCCTCACTCTAGGAGTATTCATGACAGCCGAATTAAGAAAAACGAAAATCGTCACAACGCTAGGCCCTTCTACTGATAAAGGTAACGTGCTTGAAGAGATCATCAAAGCCGGTGCCAATATTGTTCGTATGAACTTCTCTCACGGCACCAGCGACGACCATATACAACGCGCAGAAAAAGTCAGAGCAATAGCAAAAAGACACGGTACTCAAATCGCCATTCTCGGAGACTTACAAGGTCCCAAGATTCGTGTGTCGACATTCAAAGATGGCAAAATCCAACTTGCCGTAGGCGACCTGTTCACTCTCGATAGCAGCCTAGGTTTAGGTGAAGGCAATCAAGAAGCCGTTGGCCTTGATTACAAAGAACTGCCTAACGACGTATCCGCCGGCGATATACTGTTGCTTGACGATGGTCGTGTTCAACTCAAAGTAACCAAAGTGGAAGGCTGTCGCGTTCATACCGAAGTCATCATTGGCGGCCCACTCTCAAATAACAAAGGCATCAACAAAAAAGGGGGTGGCCTTTCCGCAGAAGCGCTAACAGAAAAAGACAAGCGCGACATCGTCACCGCCGCACAAATCAAAGTGGATTACCTAGCGGTGTCTTTCCCTCGTAATGGTGAAGACATGCACTATGCTCGTCAGCTTGCACGAGAAGCCGGCTTAGAAGCTCACCTCGTCGCAAAAGTGGAGCGAGCAGAGACAGTAGCTACAGTTGAGAACATGGATGACATCATAATGGCCTCAGATGTGGTCATGGTGGCTCGTGGTGACCTCGGAGTGGAAATTGGCGACCCTGAGTTAGTCGGAGTACAAAAACAGCTTATACGCCGTGCCAGAGCGCTTAACCGAACTGTCATCACCGCAACTCAGATGATGGAATCAATGATTTCTGCGCCAATGCCAACCCGTGCCGAAGTTATGGATGTTGCCAACGCCGTACTCGATGGCACCGATGCTGTGATGCTGTCTGGTGAAACTGCAGCTGGTGACTACCCAGTCGAGACCGTAAAATCGATGGCTGAAGTCTGTATTGGTGCGGAAAAAATGGCAGGCATTAATAACCAATCCAATTACCGTATTGACCGCACCTTTGTTACTGCCGAAGAAACCGTTTCGATGGCGACCATCTACTCTGCAAACCATATGGAAGGCATTAAAGGCGTTGTCACTCTCACCGAGTCAGGCCGCACCGCATTGATGATGTCTCGCCTGAGTGCCGACATGCCGATCTACGCGCTGTCTCGTAACGAAGGAACGCTTAATCGCTGTACCTTATACCGAGGTGTGACACCAATCTACTTCGAGACAGAAGCCGAAGACAGCTTTGACATTGCACTATCTACACTCACTTGCTTGAAAGAGAAAGGACACCTTAAGTTTGGTGACCTAGTGATCGTCACTCAAGGCGACATTATGGATGTAGCAGGGTCAACCAACTGTATGAGAATCTTGCCTGTCACCTAATATTTGACCTTAAGGCGAAACGATTCGCCTAATCTCAAAAACTTAAAAGGGTTATCGAACCAAGTTCAATAACCCTTTTTCATTTCAGAACACGACTCACTAAAATCTGCTTAAACAGCATAACGAGCTCACAGCATGCTAGCTCATCAACTTCGGGAATTAGTTACCCGCAGCAATGGTGGCTAACTGTGGCATATGCGAGTTGCGAGCGTTTTCCGTTGAGGTATAGGTCTCCACAAATCGGTAACCGGCTTCTAAACCCAATTCGTAATCATGCAGTAAATCATCTTTATGACTCATTAATGAGCTCGATTTAAGCGTTTGACTAGGTGCTATCTGAACCACAAACGCGTCGTCTGGTGGCGAATTCAAAAAATCCTGAGTCAATGAGTAGGTCTGATAATGCACCATCAGCATGTCAGCCAACCCTGAATCAAACTTATCTCCGATTAAATGACTTAAGCGATAAATATCATCTGCACCAAATAGCCAGCGACCACCGTTCAGCAGGTCTAAATGCCCACGGTCACGCTTCTGCTCTTTTGAGCGCATAATTTGTTGTTGGAAGAAAGAGGTCCAGTCGGTTTTCCACTGTTCCACTTTCTGTTGCCAATGGCCTTGAACACTGTCGAAAGATTCGCGGAACCACTCCAGTTCTTCTGCAGATATAGGTTTAGGCGCTTTGACTGAAGATCCCTTAACTGGTGCTTCAACCAAATGGGTATTACCTTCCTCCACCACTGGCTCAGTACGAATCACCACAATAGAACGAGCTTGTCTTCGCCACGCTTCCTGAACTGGGATACACGCCGATACACCACCGTCCACATAAGCACTGTCACCAATAAAGACTTCGTCATTGTACAAGCGAGGAATAGCACAGGTCGCAATCATCACCTTGTACCAATCTTCGCCCAATAATGGGAAGTAGTGGTCTCGTAAGTCTTTGGAATCCGTTACAGCCGCATAGAAGTGGCGATCGCCTAGCGTTTGTCGCCCTAAATCCAGATCGAGCTTATATGGGTAAGCCATGATTTGTTCTAGCGCCCATTCTAATCCTAGGTTCTTTCTGTGTCGTATATAGGAAAAGAGATTGAAGAACTCTGGTGAGGTTGTGAGGTCGAGAACAAAAGAACGTCCAAGGCCTTTATCACGGCACAGATAAGCACATAAGTTGAGAGCACCTGCTGAGGTACCAAAAAATTCGTCGAAGGGGTCAAAATTTGAGAGAAGAAAGGCATCCAGCACTCCAGAAGTAAAAATACTTCTCTGTCCGCCACCTTGAGCGACCAGTGCTGTTTTTCCAGCAATAAACTTAGCGTAATAATCCAAGTCTATTGCTGTATCAATATTGGTTATAATCCCACTATTCATTATTCCCTGAGTATCAAAACTCAGCCTCGCAATAGATGGTATTAACTACCAATCGCAATAAAGCCAAATGAAAGAATGATCATGTAGATAAACACAGTAATTTGTAGGGCATTTTTCAGATTATGGTCCATAGACACCTCTGGTTTATTATTAATTTGTCGAGTCTCTATTTAAGTACTATCAGGTGTGTGAAGTATCTTCAAGAATCGTCGAAATTAGTCTCACAATATTGATGTAACCATCACAATTAGTAAGTGTATGGATAAGGATATACTCATGAATAACAAAGCAAATATGATGGCACTGATTACGCTTCTCTCCGTTTCAAGCGCGTATGCTTCGCCGGAGATCATCATTACACCTATGGTAGGTTATACCGGCGGTGGCAGTGTCGAAGACCAGGACGGGCTTTGTTTCCTAATTGG
>NZ_JBFRUJ010000042.1:0-7929 GCF_041474575.1 Vibrio sp. 10N.222.51.C5 | reverse complement strand
GGTGTTCATGACACGCTTACCTAACAAATCCGATAGACTCAGACTGATTTGCTGTTTGGAGTTGACGCCGCTTGGAGAAGAACGTGGATAAACTCAGCCCATGTTGTTCGCAAAAATTGCGCTGGGTAACACTGCTGCTTTCATATTGTTCAAACAGTGATTGCCATTCTAGGTTGGTGCGTCGTTTTGCCATTTCAACTCTCCTTTGGGTTGGAGAGATGATCTTATTCTTCGTGCTGAAAGATTAGAATGCGGTGTTCATGACACGCTTACTGTTAGACTAAATTATTGCCAGTTATAACTTCCGCTACTTAAATAAAAACACCCGCGACTTATTTGAGGCGGGTGTTTTACATTGTTACTTCGTAAAGCTATTTTAGAAAGCGGCTAATTTGTTCTAATGCTTCTACGGTATGCTTACCATTTAGTGGTTGGTTTACTGGACGGTTAGCCTTGTTGAGCATTTCATAGCCTCCTTTACCTACTTCCAGAATAGTTTCTTCAGTAATGATTGCATAGCCACTGAACTTTGATGCAAGCACCCATTCACGTTCTGGAGTTTTAGATAGCAAATCATAGCCTGTAGAAAAGTCACTAGTTGGGTTATTAACACCTAAATAGTTTTTAAGCAGTGTAGGAGCGATATCTTCATGAGAAGTAAAGTTCTTATTTAGCTTATCGTTACTTAATTGGTTAAATTTTGGGTCTATAACAATAAAAGGAACTTTTACTTGAACATCGGTAAAGTTACTGTTGTGTCCCCAAAAGTTGAGCTTGTTATCGTTAAGCTCTTGCCCATGATCACTAGTAATGATTAGTAATGTATTATCGATTCGACCCGACTTCTTCAAGGTTTCAACTACTTCTCCAATTAATGAGTCAACGTAGTGAACACTATTCTTATATCGGTTAAATATCGGCTCAGGATTAGTATCGTTATTGAGTGTTAGGTAATTAAGTTGTTTCAACATTGGAGAAAAGCCAGCGTCGTAACCTGAAGGAAAGTCATAACCGTGTGGTGCATCGAAGAATAAAAACGAAAACTGAGGTTTGCTAGAATCCGTTTTTTCAAACCATGCTTTCCAATCATTGGTTAAATCACGATCTTTGGCTGATGGTGTTGCGCCTTCTGAACGTATACGAAGATTTGGAACATTTCTAAACACGGTACGATTAAATTCAGGCTTAATTAACTGTGCTGCAGTAAAAATACCTAACTGATAGTTTAACTCTTGTAGTCGATCCATTAGTAGGGGAGATCGTTGATTTGCTAAGAACGCATGCCAATAAGTACTAGGCATCCCGTAAAAAGTACCAAAGATCCCTGCTCGAGTCGCATTACCAGTCGACATATGATTATTAAAAACAGCACCTTGTTGCGATAGCGACCAAGTGATCGGCGTCACTTCTTTGGAAAATGTGTCATAGCGCCAAGAGTCAACCACGATCAACACGATGTCTTTAAGCTCTTCCGGTTGTTCCGCTATGATTGGTTGTAGAGGGTAATTCAAATCACCCTTTTGAGATTTTGTTAGGCTTTTTCCTTGCTCCACAGCATCTAAGTCAATCCATCCAAGTTTTTTCATCAAGGAGTTGGCAGTAAGTGGATAATAAAGTGGTATATAGCGGTTGACCATAGAGACTGGTTGGAATGCATTGGCAGCAGCCCAGGTGTGTATGAAGTTAGCTACAAGAAACGTGACTACAGCAATAGCTGTGATTTTTCTTCCTAGCTTTTTTGGCAGTGCCGAGCCACGATTTGCTATCCACTTCATGAGCTTTAGCTCAATTAAAAGTACGCTTAAAAAGCCAATGATGGCCATTGCCCAAGTGACTAATGGGAAATCAACGATATCACCGGCTAAAATTAACCCGACTACCACTGCGTTAATATGAAATCGATACTGAGCAAACACAATGGTATCGATGAACAATAAGACTAAGAGAAGAGAGGCCAGTATAGCGTTATACCAAGTTGCTTTGTTTTGGTTTAACCACTTGCTTGGTAACAACAAAATACCAAATAAACAAGTCAATAAAAATATTTGTCCAACGACAGAGCTAACTGCGTAGGTGATCGACAGCGGAGTAAAAGCCTCGGCAGGAAAGAATTCAAAGCATCGAATTGAGATCAAAATGGCGAGCATAGCATTAATTAGGATAAACCAACCAATAGAGCGAAAACTGAGTTTGTTCATAGTCTTTCAAAATCCGATATTTGTGAAAGTAATAAGTATTTAATAGCCTTCAACAAGTTGCTTGCCAATAAGGTCGCAACATTGAAAGTGGCGCAAATATTGCCATAGTTCGTAACTGTTTTCATCAACCGTTACAAGCAAAGTGCTGGTTGTCTCTAAAACACTTTCGCTTTTGTCAGCAAGATTGTTGGTAGAGCTTTTCATAAAGCAAAGCAGTATGAGCAATATCGAATTGTTTTAGTTTTTGCTCACTATTGGTTATGACTTCCTGATATAGAGGCTTATCCGTTTTTATTCTGACAATTGCACTAGCCAGCGACTCTGCATTGCCGCTAGGAATTAATAGCCCTGTCTTCTCATGTTCGATGATATCTGGGATCCCTCCGGTGTCAGTACCTATAACCGGTAAACCAGCAGACATTCCTTCCAGTATTACGGAGCCCAATCCTTCAGTATAAGATGGGTGAACTTGAAGATTGGCGATAGCAAACCATTCCCCCATACTCGACTGTTTACCCTTAAAACTCAAATTGCTGAGACCTTTGGCTTGTGCTTCAAGCTCGGCTCTTTTGGGGCCATCACCAAGCAAGCAGATATGAATGTCTGGATGAGATTTGTACAGCAGCTTCGCAGCATCAATAGTAATGTTGAATGCTTTATGTGGCACCATGTTGGCAGCGTGAATTACGAGAAACTTGTCGTTGTATTGCTTTTTTAAAGTTTGTTTCTTCGTTATATCAACAGAGTAAGTCACCGGCGAACTGGGGATTTTATACACATTGGTTTTGGGGTACGCATCTGCTATGCGTGATACGATTTCACTGCTTAAACCAACTACCGCAGAAGCTCTTTGATACGCTATGTTAGCTAGCCACTTTTTTTTCAATGGATTGTCTATTCTGCGAGTAATTATGTATGGGATATTGAAAAACTTGCTCTGCAACCAGGCCCAATATATCGCTTTACCTTCGTGAACATGAATTACCTGGCACCCAGAAGTTATACTTCTCTTATGTGCATGAGCAAAACTTGAAGCTAGAATAACATGACAGCCAAGCTCTTGCGCCGCTATAGAAAAGGGACTTTTAGGGTTTGCAACAACGGTTAACTCATAGCCCATTTTCTTTTGCTGTTTGATAAGTTGTAGTGTCTGATTTTCACCGCCGTGATACCCAGAAGCTAAGTTAACATGACAAATATGCATGAGAGTTAATTCCGTAGTTTTCTTAAACATCATTGTTTAAACTGAAATAGATAGAGGGTTAAATGATATTTGTATTAATCGTTTAACTATTTTCGATAGCGCTTGCCATAGTGTCAAACATGGCAATAACATTGTCGGCTTTGATACGTTGCATTGCTTTGGTATCTTTAACTCTAGTTCGCCAATCTAGTTGCTCGACCTGATCGGAATGCTCTGCTGCAATCGCATCTTCATACACAGATACCACAGAGTGCAACGCATTGTATGGCCCAGTACGCTTTGGGTTGTGATGGGCGTATAGCCCTATAATAGGAGTGCCTACCGCATTTGCCATATGAGTAGGCCCAGTATCCGGAGCTATAATTAAATCTGATTCTTTTATTAAAGCAAGCATTTGTAATAGGCTGCTTTTCCCCACGAGATTATCTACTTGGGTTGTTAGCCGCTCTTCTATTGATTTTGCTAATTCGATTTCGATATTGGCAGGGCTTCCTGATAAGATAACATTCCAACCTGAATGTTGAGCATGTTCTATGAGCGCGACATACCCTTCGATAGTCCAGTTCTTATAGCTTTTACTTGCTGCAGGAACGATAACTAGATTTAAAGCTTTCGATTTGATTTGTGCTTTAGCCCACTGAGTTTGTTCTGGAGTGCATTTTAATTTCCAAGTGGGCTCCTGCTCCGGTACGCCAAGACAAAATGCAAAACTCATTAGTCCATCAAGCACATGCATGCTTTCTGGCGACGGTACTTTTACATTGGTAAACAAAGTCTGAAAGTCTTGGCTACGTTTTGCATCAAACCCAAGTTTATACTTTGCTTTGATGCCCAAGGTTACGATACTTGCACGTAGTGCATATTGCATGTGTAGAAGCGCATCAAATTGACGGCCTTGTAGAGTCTTCCAGAGTTTTTTGTACTCTTTCCAGCCGCCTTTTTTATCAAAGATAATTATTTCTAACCCGTTGACTGCTTCAAGGAGTTGAGCTTCCAGCCTTCCAGTAATCCAAGTTAT
This sequence comes from Vibrio sp. 10N.222.51.C5, assembly GCF_041474575.1. Taxonomy (NCBI): domain Bacteria; kingdom Pseudomonadati; phylum Pseudomonadota; class Gammaproteobacteria; order Vibrionales; family Vibrionaceae; genus Vibrio; species Vibrio sp. 10N.222.51.C5. The sequence goes on along the minus strand of NZ_JBFRUJ010000042.1, from coordinate 3,509 downwards.
CTTTGTTTCTGGCCAGTAATTCTGGATTGCTTGTACAGCAGCAATAGTGTTGCATACGTCTCCTATTGCAGATAATCGTAAAATACATAAGGACCTAGGGGCTGAATTAAACAATGACATGGCAAAACTCTAGCAAATTGATTGATAAGAATTATGCAGTTGAGGCTTCAGAATGTAAAATTATTCTAATGGACAACTTAGGACAACACATGCGAACCGAAACAATAGATCATCAAACCATCGTCTATGATCCAAACTTGTTGTCAAAGCGACAAATAAAGGAAGCTTTTGATGCCAATTTTTGGCAGTTGAAGAATATGGTTGTAGGGCAAGCACAAGGTCGAGGTACAACTTGGTTTATTCAGCTAGAAACAACGCAGGCGGCATTGCGGCACTATAGACGCGGTGGCCTTCTAGGTAAGCTGATTAATGATCACTATCTATACCTTGGTGAAAAACGGGTTCGAAGTTTTCAGGAGTTTTTACTGTTACAGGTATTAATTGATAATAAGGTTAATGTACCTAGACCAATCGCAGCTAGAGTGGTCAGAAAAGGTTTGGTCTATCAAGCTGATCTCTTGAGTGAAAAGGTACCTAACGCTAGTGACCTCGTCGATTGCTTGACTAAATCCGTTCTAGATAAGCAAACATATCAAAATATTGGCTCTGAGATACGCAAGATGCATAATGCTCAAGTAAATCATACAGACCTTAATATTCACAATATCTTGGTTGATGTACAGGAGCAGGTTTGGCTTATTGATTTTGATAAATGCTTCCAGCAAAGTGGAAATAGTTGGAAGAAAAGTAATCTAGAACGCCTAAAGCGCTCTTTTATAAAAGAGAAAGGTAAACGTAGGATTCAATGGCAAGAAAGTGACTGGACAGAATTAATGATCGGATACGATGATATTTTGTAGTAAAGCGGTATCTAAGGTATATTTAGCAACAGTTCATCTCGCTTCTAACTTATAAGAAACTTAATAAACATATGAAAATTGCATTGATTCATATGCGGCACGCTAATACGGGCGGCACAGAGCTATTTTTGAACCACCTATCTCGCTATCTTGCCGAGCGGGGAGAGGAAGTCACGATTATATGTCGTACGCATGTAGAGCCTTCGCATCAAAATATTAAGTTTGTAAAGTTATCGGGGTTAGCTATCGGCAAGTCTCATCGTATTTGGAAATTTGCAAAGGATGTTGAGAATCATTTAAAGTCGCATCACTATGACTTCGTTTATGGTCTTGGTAAAACTTGGTCGCATGACATGCTTCGTATCGGTGGTGGGACCCGAATACATTTGGTTGATACCATAAGAGATGGCAAACCGAACCTTAAAGATAAGGTTGCAATAAAAATTGAGCAACGCTCAATGAAAGATGGGGCGTACAGACACATTGTTGCGAATTCATATAAGAGTGCTCATGAGATCCAACAAGCTTACAATGTTCAACCCGAAAAGATTTCTGTCATACATAACTTTGTTGATACAAAGCGATTTGATCGAGAGAGAGTTTCTGTAGATGTTGAAGCTTTCCGCAAGAATTTTTCTATCGATTGGAGCAAACCTGTATTCTTATTTTTAGGTACGGGGTACAAGAGAAAAGGATTATCTGAAACACTACAAGCTTTTTCTCAATTGAGTATTGAGGCTAATTTACTAATTGTTGGTAGGGAAAGCCATGAAGAGAATTATAAGCAGCAAGCCCAGAGTTTGAAAATTGCAGAAAAGTGTCATTTTCTAGGCTCGCAGACAGCACCCGAGCTCTTTTTCTCACTTGTTGACTGTTATGTTTTCCCAACTCATTATGAACCTTTTGGTTTTACTGCGATTGAAGCATTGTCATGTGGATGCCCAGTTATTACCACTGAAGATTGTGGTGCGAAAGAGGTGATGCAACCAACTGTTTCGACCGTAGTCGAATCAGGGAAAGACGTAAACGCGTTGACAGAAGCTATGCATTATTGGGCTGAAAAGCGAAATGATTTGAATTTAAAAAAGGCTTGTAGAGACTTAGCCCTAACACTAGATGTAGAAGCCATGATGGAAAAGAACTATCAGATGATTCTCTCCGTCTACAAAGAGAAGCAAAAATAATAATGCAAGACTTTCTTAACTGGCCTGTTATTGGCCGAGGCTCTGAGCGAACTTGTTATTTAGACCCTAAAGATCCTAATCGGTGCATTAAGGTAAGTCATCGAGATAAGTCTAAACAAACTAAACGAGAGGTTGCATACCTTGAGAAATTAAAAAAGAATAATATAGACTTTACACATCTACCTCAGTATTACGGAGTTATAGACTGTGGGGATTATATCGGTATTATTCAAGAAGTTGTACGTAATGACAATGGTGATATTGCTTCTGATCTGAGGCACTATCTAAAGCGAAATAGAAGTGAAAAAGAGTTTAGTTTTCTACAAGACGGGCTTAATGAACTAAAGGGTTACCTTAAAGAAAATAATATTATTCCTAGTGACTTAGTTCTGAGTAATATATTGGTTTTAGAGAAAAAAGAAAGTATAAAACTTGTGCTAATTGATGGCTATGGTAGTACAGAACTATTTCCATTAAGCAATTATCTACCATTGGTTGGTCGTAGAAAAATAGAAAGGAAATGGAATAAGTTTAAAACAAGCAAACTTCCTAAACTTGATAAAATTGAAATCCAGGTTAATGTTATATCACTTTTAGAGAGTAAAAAACGACGAGCTAATGTTGATGCACAATTTTCCGGAAAATTAAAATACTCTTATTTTGATGCTTATAAATTCAATGATATACCTAAAATATTTGCCAGTAAAATAGACGACAGAAAAACTATTTTTCGAAGAGGTTATGCACTGGGTCGTGGTGAAAGAGGCTGTTTTTATTCACATTATGCGCTTTGGCATAAATGTGTCTCTGATAATGTACCTATGATAATATTGGAAGATGATATCGTTATAAAAGAAGATTTCTTTGATTTAATAAAATCCAACAAACTGGATGACCAGGAGTATGTTAAATTAGAAAAAAGAAGCTCTTCTTTAATTAATTTTGGGGATTTTTTCTTTCCTACGCAGAATCGTTCTGGTGCTGTGGGGTATTACCTTTCACCAATTGGGGCGAAAAAGCTGATTGATAATTCACATGTAGTGTATATGCCGGTAGATCATTATATTGGTGCGGTATGGTTACATGGTATCCCTCCTCTTTGCTTGAAGAAGCCTGTGATCACGCACCACTATGAAATGGGCACAAATATACAGTCTGAAAGGAAAATACTTGAAAATGACAGGAGCTATAGCATTTTTTCAAGGTTACTAAGAAAGTTTATCCGATTGAAAGAAAACTGTATGTATCGTTTAGTTTCTATTAAGAAGTTTTATTTATTAAAATGTGGATAATAAAAAATATCATATGTTGCTTTTTGTCGATACTATATTGGGCGTTGTTGCCTAAATTAGTTGAACCTTTTCCAAGTCCTGTGATCTGATCATTTGAAACGATTGAAACGATT
>NZ_JBFRUJ010000041.1:0-38619 GCF_041474575.1 Vibrio sp. 10N.222.51.C5 | reverse complement strand
ATTCCCGCTGCACGCTCCAACTTCTCCTTAAGCTTCATTACGCACTTTCTTCCAGCGACACGCTATTCAAAAACTTTCTCCGTTAGTTAAATCCATAGTCATTAAATCTATACTGATTAAACTTATTTTGTTTAAGCTTAGATTGACCAACCAAAGCTATTAACTCCTTAATTCGCTTCGTATTTCTGACACCTATCCAAATCACACATTGCAGTTCAGCTTTTAATGATTTTCAAAATTGTTCCAATTTAATAATCTTGGTCAATATCTGCAAAAATCATTGTGTTAATGTGCGCGCATTAGCAACAACCCATAAATAATAAAAAATGCTTAAAAGCAATGAGTTAACAATTAGCATCGAAGCAATTAATGTCGCGCTAGCAAAAGTTGAAAATGCCAATAAAATTCAGCTAGATACATTGAAAGGTTATGTGAACAGCGAGCCTGAACAGGCTGTACTGGCTTTTCGATCGCTGAATGAAGCAGAGTCAATCGATGACAAGTTTAAAAAGATCATGGCAGAGCTACCGCATCTGAGCGGCGAAGCACACCATCTGCTTGAAACTTCTATCTTGCTACAGTGACTATAAATAAAGATAAGCCTCAGCGAATCCCTCACAGCAAAGCGCTTTAGGTATAAGTTAAGACTTATCTTTAATTTTCTAGCCCTCATTGAATTTCTAATTCAACAAAGCGCTATTGATTAACGTCTAAAGCGTTAACGACTTCACCATACCCGCTTCAGCGTGACCAGGGATATTGCACGCTAACTCTACGTTATTATCACCATGGAAATGCCACAGCAATTGCTTCGCTTTACCCGGCTTAACTGTAACTGTGCTACCCGAGTCATGGGCGTGATTACCCGTGTTTTTCATCATTTCACGGTGCTCTAGCTGCTCTGAAGCAGAACCAATCGAGAATTCGTGATCAATCTTGCCCGTATTCATCACAACAAACTGCACCACGTCGTTTGGCTCAATATCAACCTTGTTCTTAAATGTGATTTTCATATCGTCACTTAACAGAACATGAACCACTTTATCCGGCTTTGCGCCTGTCGCAGGCATACCCACTTCAGACATGCCTTCCATATTCATCATCGAATGGTCCATCTTTCCATCCTTCATCATGCTGTGATCCATTTTTGAATGATCCATCTCTCCACTCTTCATCATCGAGTGGTCCATATTCGAATGGCCACCAGCTGAATGATCCATTGCAGCAAATGCTGTTGAAACGGTGATTGTTAAAGCGATAGTAATTAGTGTCTTTTTCATGGTCGTTCCTTAAATATATTCTGTTTGTTTTGTTGGTTTCACATGTTCATGTAATGCGCCCTTACCTCTCTGTTTTTGGTAAGTAAGGGCTAATAGTCAATACGTTATTTTTTTGTCTCGTTTTGGCTATGCGTAATCTCACGCTGTTTCCAGAGCTTAAAGATTGCAGGCAAAACCAGTAGGGTAAGCAACAGTGCCGACGCCATTCCGCCTATCATCGGCGCGGCAATTCGCTGCATCACTTCAGAGCCCGTTCCCTCGCCATACATAATTGGAATGAGGCCAATGATCACCGTAAGTACTGTCATCATCACTGGGCGAACACGCAGTCCTGCACCCTCACGAATCGCATCCGTTAAGTCTTCACTCTGAAGTTCTTGCTGGTTCTGCTCCGCATCCAATTTTTTGTAGTGCCATGCTTGGTTTAGGTAGACCAACATGATCACACCTATCTCAACAGCTACCCCGGCAAGGGCGATGAAGCCCACCCCCACTGCAATGGAGAAGTTGTAATTGAGGACATGCATCAGCCATAAACCACCCACCATTGCGAGTGGCAATGTCAGCATGATCATCATCACCTCACCGACGCGGCGGAAGCTGAAGTAGAGCAACAACATGATGATGGCGATGGTGATTGGCACAACGACACTCAAACGCTCCTTCGCACGCTCCATGTATTCGTATTGACCAGACCACGCCAATGAATAACCAGCAGGTAAGACGATTTGATCTGTAACGACTGTTTGCGCCTCTGCAACATAAGAACCAAGGTCGCGACCTTCGATGTCAACGAACACCCAACCATTAGGACGCGCGTTCTCCGTCTTAATCATTGGTGGCCCATCTTCATAGCGAATATCTGCAACATCAGATAAAGCAATTCGCGCTCCATTTGGTGTCACTAACGGCAGGTTCTGCAACTTAACGACAGAATCACGATAGCTTTGTGGGTAACGGACATTGATTGGATAACGCTCTAGCCCCTCAACGGTTTCACCCACGTTCATGCCACCAACCGCCGTCGAGATAACCTGTTGCACTTCTTTAATGCTCAAGCCATATCGCGCAGCTGAGCGACGTTTAATGTCTATCGTCACATACCGACCGCCCGCAACACGCTCGGCGTAGACAGAAGCTGTACCACTCACGCCGTTGAGGATGGGTTCAAGTTGCGAACCAATATCTTCAATCACGCTCAGCTCTGGGCCAGCGATTTTGATACCGATTGGGGTTTTGATACCAGTCGCTAACATGTCGATACGGGTTTTGATTGGCATAACCCACGCATTGGTTAAACCTGGGAACTGAATCAGATCATCAAACTCTTTACGCAGAGACTCAGTAGTGACACCGTCACGCCACTCATCTCGCGGTTTAAGCTGAATCACGGTTTCAATCATGGTTAACGGTGCAGGATCGGTTGCTGTCTCTGCTCGACCAATTTTGCCCCACGTGGTTTCGACTTCTGGAATGGTTTTGATGAGCTTATTGGTTTGTTGCAACAACTCACGCGCTTTACCAATTGAAATACCCGGATAGGTGGTTGGCATGTACATCAAATCCCCTTCGTCCAAAGGAGGGATAAACTCGCTACCAAGCTTACTGGTTGGGTAATAAGCAGACGCCATTAAGCCAAGTGCGATAACAATCATCACCTTTGGATATTTTAGGCTGAGGTTCAGAAGCGGTTTGTACATCGCGACCAAACTACGGTTGACTGGGTTTTTGTGTTCCGGCAGCACGTTACCGCGAATGAAGTAACCCATTAGCACAGGCACAAGCGTGATAGCCAAACCAGCGGCTGCCGCCATCGCATACGTCTTGGTAAAGGCAAGTGGCGAGAACATCTTGCCTTCTTGCCCTTCTAGCGCGAACACAGGCACAAAACTCAAGGTAATGATAATCAGAGAGAAGAATAGCGGAGCGCCAACTTCTTCTGCTGCCTTACCAATCACCTGCCAACGGTTTTTGTCAGTGAGCGGAGTCCGTTCAATGTGTTTATGAACGTTCTCGATCATCACGATGGCACCATCCACCATGGCGCCAATCGCAATCGCGATCCCGCCAAGAGACATGATATTGGCGTTAATACCCTGCCAATGCATCACAATGAATGCACCTAAGATACCAACAGGCAGACTTAGTGCGATAACCAACGACGAGCGGATATGGAACAAGAACAGCGCACACACCACGGCGACCACGATGAACTCTTCAGCCAGCTTCTTCCAAAGGTTTTCAACGGCTGAATCAATCAAAGTCGAACGGTCATAAGTCGCGACAATCTCAACACCATCAGGTAAGCCAGCTTTCAGTTCAGCAAGCTTGGTTTTAACCGAGTCGATCACTTCACTGGCATTTTCACCAAAGCGCATCACGATAACGCCGCCAACCGCTTCGCCCTCACCGTTGAGTTCCGAGATACCACGACGCATTTGCGGTCCAAGGTTAATGTCAGCAATATCACCCAGTAACAGCGGTGTGCCTTTGTCTGTTACTTTTAGCGGCAAAGATTGAATGTCTTCAATGCTTGTCAGGTAACCCGTCGTACGAACCATGTGCTCGGCTTCCGCAATCTCAACAACAGACGCACCGGTTTCTTGATTACCATCTTGGATTGCTTTGTTGACCTGTTGAAGTGTTAGGTCATAAGCACGTAATTTGGCCGGATCAATCTGCACTTGATACTGCTTCACCATGCCGCCAACGGTCGCCACTTCAGACACGCCTTCTACGGTTTGCAATTCATACTTCAAGAACCAATCTTGCAAACTACGAAGTTCCGCTAAGTCGTGCTGACCTGTTTTATCTTGCAACACGTAGCTGTAAACCCAGCCCACACCAGTTGCATCGGGTCCTAGTGTTGGCTTGGCACTCGATGGCAAGTTAGGTGCAACTTGGCTTAAGTACTCCAACACTCGTGAACGCGCCCAGTACATATCGGTATCGTCATTGAAGATGATATAGACATAGGAATCACCAAAGAACGAGTAGCCACGAACTGTTTCAGCACCCGGTACAGCTAACATGGCGGTGGTCAATGGATAGGTCACCTGATCCTCGACCACTTGTGGGGCTTGCCCCGGATAACTGGTTTTGATGATCACCTGAACATCTGACAAATCAGGAATGGCATCGACAGGTGTATTTTTAACGCTGTATAAGCCGCCAAATACGATGGCTACAGTAGCAACCAACACTAAGAAGCGGTTGCTAATAGACCAGCGAATGATTGCATTGATCATAGTTCGCCCTCACCCGTGCTATTCGTCGGTTCGAGAGATTTGAGCACATAATCAGAACCTTGCTTCGCCACTAGAAACCGAATGGTTTGACCCTCGGAAAACTCAGATAAATCAAGGTCATCACTGGCTTGGAAATTCATTTCACCCGCTTTCCAATTCCACTCAGGGACTGGCTGATGTTTTACGGTGATCATGCCAAAATCTGCCATCAACATAGTGATGTCACCCGTTACCCAAACTTCGCCAGCGATCTTGTGTTTGTTCACCTTGTAATCCACAACCTCGTACTGCCCTGACTCTGTCTTTCTCATCTCAAAGTCAATTGCCTTACCACGTTGCACGTCACTCATGTCCAAGCCTTCCACAAAGGTGAAATTCATCACCATGCCCGGCCAATCCCATTCTGGAACAGGCTGATGGTTAATCGTCACCATACGGCTGCCTTGCATAACATCGGAAATTTCACCGTTTGCCCATACGGTTTCCGCTTCTTCCTCAACACCATTGATGCGTGACAGATCAGCTGATTGGCTCGATTCAGAATCCAACATGAAGTGTGCAGAAGTGACAATGTTTTCGCCTTGCTCTAGCCCTTGAAGCACCTCTATTTTTTCGCCAGCTTCACGACCAACCTCAATACGAGCAGAGCGATACTTGCCAGAACCTTTTGACATCACCACTCGAGTCATACCACCGGAGTGAATCACCGAAGATCTTGGGATAGTAAGAACGGCTTCATCACTGATGGGTTTCAGCGCAATATTGGCAAACATATTTGGCTTAAGCTCGCCATTTGGATTGGAGAACTTCAAACGAACGCGCAAGGTTCGAGTTTTTGGGTCAAGGATTGGGTACACGTAATCGACATTACCCAACCACTCTTTGCCGGGAATGGCATCTAGCGTCATCACCGCATTGCTGCCTGACGAGATCCAGTGCGCTTGACGCTCAAACACCTCAGCATCAACCCATACCTCGCCTAATGGGCCAGCACTGATCACCGCTTGTGCAGGTGAAAGATAACCACCTTCTCGAATATTCAGGCTAGCGATGACACCATCGGCTGGCGCTTTGATTTCGATGGTTTGCGAGGCTTTCCCTTTACGAGCGATGGATCGTATCTGCGCTTTATCTACACCTAGGGTGACCAAGCGTTCAGTCGAGCCCTTGATCAAACCTTTACGACCCGTTTTATAAGCACTGATCAACTCTTCTTGTGCTTTAACAAGCTCTGGAGAATAGAGTGTGAAAAGTACATCACCTTTGTTTACCTTCTCACCCACTGCGTTGATGTAGAGCTTCTCAACCCAACCAGCTGCTCTTACGTTGGTTTGCCACAATGTACTTTCATCGAACGCCACATAACCCACGGTTTCAATGCGCGGTGATAGCGCTTCTCGTGTGACTTGTGCGGTTTTCACGCCAAGGTTATTTTCCACGGAAGAATCAATAAACACGGTTCCGGGCTTATCTTTAGCTCCGCCGTTCACATCGTCGGCATACACCGGGATAAGATCCATCCCCATTGGCGATTGACCTGGCTTATCACGCTGATAATTTGGGTCCATCGGAGCAACCCAATACAAAGGCTCATCCTTGGTTTGTTTACTTACTTCGGCGCCTGTACTCGTTGCCATTGCTGACATGTTATGTGCTGACCCAACGACAAAGTGATTCACACCAAAACCCATTGCACCACCGACCAATAAAGCGATTGTTGCTACTTTTACTGAACTCATTGTCTATTCCCTTATTGATTGGCTGTGTGTTTAGTTGCGCTTGAATTGAGTTGTGGTTGGTTTACTTGGTATTCAAAGCCACTGACTAACGCCGCCAGTTTGCTGTTAACGATGTTGAGATCGGTGATCAAACGTTGTTGCTCTAACTTAAGCGCCAGCTCATCGGTCGTTGCTAAAATGACATCGTTAAACTGAGCGGTATTGTTTTGATAGCCCCTTTCAACCGCGCTGATTCGTGCTGCGGTTTGAGGAAGCAAGGACGTTTGATAGCGATCTAATCGCTGGATCAGATTTGATCTGTCCACCAGCAATGCATTCACTTGCGCGTTCATTTGGGAAAGTAAGGTGTCTTTTTGAGATTTAGCCGCACCAACTTGATACTGAGCAGCCGATAAGTTTTTATCTTGTCGATTCCCCGTAAACAGCGGAATGTCGACTGTCAGATAAGCACTCACCAAATCAGAAGCAGGTTCACCCGCCATGTTATTGGCTTGGCGGTACGCATACATCACTTCTACCCCAAACTGCGGGGTATAAGCTTGCTCGGCTAACTCAACCTGAGTTTGATTGGAGGAAATACTGACATCGGAGATCTTAACCAAAGGATGGTCAGTCAGTAGCTGGTAGTGCTTGGTTGAATCGGTATTGGTCGCTAATTTGCTTTCTAACAATGACCAATCGATTTGGTTAGTTGCATTCAATGTGCCCTGAGAATCAAGAACCTGAGAGCCTAGCCAATCAGAACCCAACCATTCAGAAAGCTGAGAGATTAAACGTCGTTGAACCTGTTGGTTTGCCTGAAGTTTCTCATCAAGCTTGCTCACTTGAAGCTGAGCATTAAGCAGATCTTGTGCTTCACTTTTACCAATCGAGTAATTGGTTTGTACATAATTTTCAAGCTCAAGCAACAAACGACGATTTTCACGCATAACACCTTCTGCGACTTTCTGGTAACCCAATTCAAGCCAAAGCTGCGTCATGCTATTCGCAACCGTCAATTCTCTTGCTTGCACCTGCAAAGCTAAAGCATCAGCCTGTTGGCCTGCCTTTTTCTGTTGGAGGTTAAGCGTATCGCCACGCTCAAACTGCTGCATCAACCCTACCGATATATTAGTCATCGGGTCTTCGTCGAATTGAAAGCTATCGACAGGCAAACCGCCAAATCCAACTTTCAATTTCGGGTCCATTAAGGTCGCGTTGGCAATGCCCGTTTCTCGCATCGCTTGAGACTGAGCAAAGTACTGTTTGCGATTTCCATCTTCGCTTAAAGCAATCTCAATCAGTGTATTGAGTTGCTGCGTCGAACTTGCTTGGTCATGTGCTGAAATATCTTGAGCATTTGAAGCTGACGCAGTGGTAGCCGCGAGCGTAGCACTTGAAAACAAGGCCATAGGCAAGGCAGCAGCAACCACTAAGCTCGTGTTCATGACAAACACAGAGGTTGTTGGTTTCATATTCACAATGAATGTCCATATCTAACGCTAATTAGCGCATAAAAAAGAATGGCTTATCAGATTTATCTAACTGATAGAGCTGTATTTTTAGATATAGATTTATGCGGAAGGTGGGCGTAGCAAAGATTGTGCACGTGCGACTTTCTGCCCAATAATGACAGATTGAAAACGAGCTAAAGAAGAGACAAATGGATTCGCGACTTGAACAGCCTGAATTGGATAGCAAGTTGCAGAACATACTGAGGCGCAGCAATCGGCACCCGAACAATGGTTACCCATCATGTGGTCGCTGTCTTCGCTCATTGAAGACATATCGCATTGAGCCATCAAAGCATGGGCACTCATGTTAGAGTCTTCAGCGTGTACTTCTTCACTCATCACATGACACCCTGCCATTGAATCATTAACCGAAGTATCGCTGTGGTAACAAGCCGACTTGCTAGACCCCATTTCCATCATCATTACTTCAGTCATCAAGGCTGAGGAGCTTGAGGCATAGCTAGACATCAACATCGCAATGATGCTGAAAACAATAATCCAAGTTTTTCGGAATGTGTTTGTCATAGTTTACCTTTGAATTTACAACGCAACTATAAACGTTCCCCTTAGGGTAAGGTCAATGTCATTGTGCCGATATTTACCTGACCGTTGAAAAAGTATTCATCCTCTCTTTCATCAAAACGAGATAATTCTTCGACTTTACAGTTTTTTTCTTTAAAAATTATCCAATTAGCTAGCGAAACCTCTATCTGTGTATTTTACTTAATATAGTGCAACCACGATTCACGGATGAGAAAAATGGCTAACAAAAAAAACGTCGAAGCAAACAAGAAAAATACAGAAATCAAAAATAAGAAAAGTAACGAGCTAGAACAAAAGAAACCAACACAAAAAAAGAAGCGCAGACTGCATTCACACCTAAAAGTTAATATCCCACTTTTTCAATCACTCATGATGATACTGCCATCATTGGCTAAACACGCGTCTGCCCAGGGTGCAGACAGCTCGGGCGATACCGTAGATCAGCTACCCGTAAATAACGTGACAGAAAAAGATGTCAGCGACGACCATGGAAAAACAGACTCATCAGCGGTTGCTCTCCAAGAAGCTCAGACGAGTGACAACGACGTAAACTCAACCTTAAGTGCAAGTCATGCCGCCCATGGTTCGAGCTCTCACTTGGTTCCTTCTCATCATTTATCGACGCTTTCTCACCCGCAAGTCCATTACATTCCTTCGGTATCGATGCCGACTATCTCCTCAGGAAGTAACGGTCAGCCGATTCATTCGAATGCGCCTACGACGCCCGCTTTACCCGTCACCTTTATGCCAGAAGTCATAAAAGGTACGTACGGAGAGCTTCATGTTGATGCAAATGGTCAATACACATTCGTATTGAATCCAAATTCTCCTCAATACATCCTGTTAAATCAGCACCAACCAGGTACTGACCATTTTGCGTTACATCTATCTAATGGCTCGAGCATCATTGTTCAGATACCGGTAACAGGTAAGCAAGACACGCCAAATATTTCTGGAGACTTAACAGGTGTGGTAACAGAAGATCACAATATTGATTCACAAGGCTTGTTACATGCGAACGGCAAAATCGATGTCATAGACCCTGACCAAAATGAAAGTTCGGTTACGCCGGAAGTTATCTCAGGTAAATATGGTTCATTAACTATCGATGCTGATGGACATTGGCAGTATCAAGTTGATAACTCGCTCTCTAATGTTCAAGCTTTAACCGCAGCCACTTCACTGCATGAAAGTTTCACAATTCACACCAAAGATGGCACACCGCAAACGATCGATATGACGATTGGCGGAAACGACGACAATGCCGTAATTACGGGTGTGGATGCTGGCAGGTTAACTGAAGATTTAACGACACAAGTTCAAGGGCAGCTTTCGGTAACGGACTCTGATCTTGGAGAGGACCACTTTCAAGCCTCACAAGTGACTAGTAATTTCGGTACGCTAAGCATCACCAAAGACGGTGCGTGGACATACAGTTTAGACAACAATAACCCAGTAGTTCAAAGACTTGGCCAAGGTTCAACTGCGACAGACATCGTCACTGTTCACTCAGCTGATGGCACAGCGCATCAAGTTATGGTTACGATTAATGGCACCAACGACCATGCGGTAATCACGAGTAGTACAGCAAATTCACCAAGTTCGTTTTTGGCTATCGGGAAAAGTAATGGCTCAAGCCAAGTTACTGAAGATAAAAACCTAACGGTTTCGGGCCAACTCAACATCACCGATATCGACTCAAAAGAGGCGCATTTTTCTAATTCCGACCTCAAGGGGACACTGGGTACTTTACACCTTAAAGACAATGGCGATTGGACCTATGACCTAGATAATAAAAAACCACAAGTTCAAGCTCTTGGTCAAGGTTCTGCGACAACAGACATCATAACCATCCACTCCGCCGACGGCACTCCTCATCAAATTACAATTACCGTTATCGGCACCAATGATAAAGCCGTGATAAGCGGAACAAGTGCTGGAGTGGTAACCGAAGAGTCCCAACTTCAGACCTCGGGCACACTTGCGGTAACGGATGTGGATACTGGCGAGGCACACTTCTCTCACACCGATATCGTAGGCTCGTTTGGTACGCTTCATCTGACCGATACTGGTTCTTGGACGTACGATCTTGATAATAAAAACCCTGCCGTTCAAGCATTAGGTAAAGGAGCAACCGCTACCGACACCATCACGGTTCAATCTGCTGATGGCACGCCGCATCAAGTGACTATCACAGTAAATGGCACTAATGACAAAGCTACTGTCAGCAGTGCGACCGTTGCCATCGATGAAACCGACAAAGCGGTAACGACTTCAGGAACATTAACCAGCACCGATGTCGATAATCCGGATAATGCGTTCACTCCAGACTCCATTGCAGGCACAAATGGCGACCTCAACATTGATGCCAATGGTCACTGGGTATTCACCGCTAACAGCGCGTTTAATCAATTGAATGTCGGCGACAAGATCGAAGAGACCTTCACTGTCTCGTCTATTGATGGCACAGCGTCAACGATCAAAGTGACAATTAATGGCACCAATGATAAAGCGACGGTCAGTACCGCAACGGTCAGTGTGGATGAAACCGACAAAGCGGTAACTACCTCAGGTACGCTAACCAGTACTGACGTGGATAATCCAGATAATACCTTCACACCCGATTCCATTTCCGGTACCAACGGTGACCTGACTATTGATGCCAATGGTCATTGGGTATTCACCGCCAACAGCGCGTTTAATCAACTGAACGTCGGCGATAAAGTCGAAGAAACCTTTACCGTCACTTCCGTTGATGGCACCCCTTCGACCATTAAAGTCACGATTAACGGTACTAACGATGCAGCGACAGTCAGTACCGCAACAGTCAGTGTGGATGAAACGGACAGCGCTATAACAACTTCTGGAACCCTCACCAGTACTGACGTGGATAACCCAGACAACACGTTTACGCCGGATTCTATTTCAGGCACCAACGGTGACCTGACTATTGATGCCAATGGTCATTGGTTGTTCACCGCCAACAGTGCGTTTGATCAATTGAACGTCGGCGATAAAGTCGAAGAAACCTTCACTGTCTCGTCTATTGATGGCACACCTTCGACCATTAAAGTCACGATTAACGGCACTAACGACGCCGCTACTGTCAGCAGTGCGACCGTCGCCATCGATGAAACCGACAGAGCGGTAACCACCTCAGGCACCCTAACCAGTATCGACGTGGATAACCCAGACAATGCGTTCACACCCGATTCCATTTCCGGTACCAACGGTGATCTCACCATTGATGCCAATGGTCATTGGGTATTCACAGCTAACAGCGCGTTTAATCAATTGAATGTCGCCGATAAAGTCGAAGAGACCTTCACTGTCTCGTCTATTGATGGCACAACGTCAACGGTCAAAGTGACGATTAACGGCACTAACGACGCCGCTACTGTCAGTAGCGCGACCGTTGCCATCGATGAAACCGACAAAGCAGTAACGACTTCAGGAACATTGACCAGTACCGACGTGGATAATCAAGATAATGCGTTTACACCGGATTCGATTACTGGCACCAACGGTGACCTGACTATTGATGCCAATGGTCATTGGTTCTTCACCGCCAACAGCGCGTTTAATCAATTGAATGTCGGCGATAAAGTCGAAGAGACCTTCACGGTATCGTCGGTTGATGGCACACCCTCGACCATCAAAGTGACGATTAATGGCACCAATGACCGCCCTACTATCTCAGGTACCTCAAGTGGCGCGGTGATCGAACAGGGCTTGAACACGGCAGGAAACCCCGATGCGACAGGGAGCTTAATCGCGACTGATATAGATAAGTCCGACACCGTTACGTGGGCAATCAATCAACCCCAAGGTCAATGGGGAACGCTGTCGATTGATCAGCATGGTCATTGGCACTATCAGCTAGACAATTCAACCGGCGGTGCCGCGGATAAACTCGCGGCTGGTGAACATCAGTCTGAATCATTCTGGATCACCGCTACCGATTCAACAGGAGCGACAGTCCCTCATAAAGTCGTTATCGATGTGCAAGGCAGCAACGACAAACCAATTGTCAGTGCGTGGACTCAGCTTCCTGCGGGTAAAGAGGATCAACCCGTAACCATCAAGGCTTCTGACTTGCTAACACATGCAAGCGATGTGGATAGTAGCGATGTATTGCACGTGACAAATTTGCAAGCGACACACGGTAGCCTGACTGATAATAAAGATGGCACTTATACCTTCACGCCAGATAAAGATTTCAATGGTGAGATTCGACTCACCTATGATGTGGTTGACGGCCATGGGGGCAGCGTCAGCACTCAAGCTAAGTTTGATCTTATCGCAACTCCAGATAACGCGATTATTACCGACGCACAAGCCAATGCAGACTTACGGGGAGTAACTGAAGATCGCGGCTATATAGATACCCACTACCAACTGCATTACGACGGCAGATTAAACATCCAAGACCCTGATAAGGGAGAGGCACAGTTTGATCCGAATATAGGCTCACAAACCTATCAAGGTATTGGCTACGACACCAAACTGGGTGGGCACATACTGCTCATGCGCGACGGTCACTACACCTATACCCTCGACAACCGCAATATACAGAACTTAGCGCAAGGCGAAGTTAAACACGATTCAGCCATTATACGCTCAGCAGATGGTACAACACACACGATAGAGCTAACGGTTCATGGTACCAACGATGCCCCAACCATCAATGCTCAGTCCCACTCAGTGACTGAAGGTGAAAGCGTTCTAAATGGACAAATGGTTGGCCAAGATATTGATACCGGTGCGGCCTTGACTTACAGCGCACCGCAGATTGATGGCTTGGTGGTTAGTCCGGACGGCAGTTATAGCTTCGATCCTGCTCACTCTAGCTATCAATCGTTAGCATCAGGTGTCACGAAGACATTGACTGTTCCAGTAACAGTCACAGACGAGCATAATGCGAGCAGCACTCAAAACCTCTCAATAACGATTACAGGGGTTAATAATTCTGCCGTTATCGGCGGTGTCTATACTGGAGATGTTCATGAAGGGCATACCTATACAGCACCAGATGGTACAATGTCTGGTGGCTACGTCGATGATCGCTCACCAGATCATATGCATGGAAACATCGGCAAATTATGGAACGACGAAATACACACTGATGGTCACCTGAACATTGTTGATCCAGACTCCGGTGAAAGCCATGCCCAAACCGGCGTTTATTACGGCACTCATGGTCGTGTCATACTTCAGAGTAACGGAGATTGGAGCTACTACGCTTCCATAGGCCAAGACGCAACAGGTAGAAAGATTGATCACCTCGGCCAAGGTGAATCGATAACGGATACTGTCACCGTCAAATCGGCTGATGGCACCACTCACGATATTGTTGTCACCGTTCATGGCGATAACGACCGTCCGTATTGTTCTGGTGAAGTGCAACTGAACAGCGGTAAAGAAGATCTTGCTCAAACCATCACAGCAACCGAGCTAATCGCTAATACTGTTGACGTAGACGCCAACGATGCAGGTAAGCTCACTATCGCTAATTTGCATGCTGACCATGGCTCGATTCAAGACAATCACGATGGAACCTTCACCTTCACTCCAAGCCACAATTACAACGGCAGCGTCCACTTCACCTACGATGTGAAAGACGCGCATGGTGGTACAACACACACTGGCGCATCAACCACGCTCGCGGCAGTGGGTGATGCTGCAATTATCACTGGCGTTGATACTGGTTCAATAACCGAAAACAGCGCGGGTGTCGACATGTCACCTGACTATGCTCAACCAGGCATAGCCACACTTGGCAATAAAACGCTGTATGCCGATGGCAAGCTGACCATTACAGACCCCGATGTAGGCGAGTCAGGATTTGAACGCCAAGGTAGCAATGGTTACGACTACCACGGTACCTATGGAGATCTGATTCTACAAAATGACGGTACATGGCATTATCACGCCGATGCCGGGCATCTATCAGGTATAGGTGCTAGACCCACAACGCGTGGCACTGCAATTGACCAACTTGGTGAAGGGCAAAGCTTAACCGATACGATTACAGTCCATTCAAAAGATGGTACAACACACGATATTGTCATCACCATTCACGGCAGTAACGACAGACCTTACTGTTCATCTGAAGTGGTGCTTGCAAATGGCAGTGAAGATACACGCCAAACCTTAACCACCGCGCAACTGTTAGCGAATACCGTCGATGTGGATGCCAATGACGCCGGTAAACTAACCATTGAAAACCTGCATGCTGACCATGGATCCATTCTAAACAATGCCGATGGCACGTTTACCTTTACCCCAGAAAAAGACTATAACGGCGATGTACACTTTAGCTATGACGTTAAGGATGCCCACGGTGGTATTACACATACAGGTGCAACCACCAACTTAGCTGCGGTTAACGACAACCCTGATGTGACGCCTTTAACCGACAGTGTCAGTGAGGGGGCCGATAATCATCACACCCTCAATCTGCTAGTAGGCGCCACAGATAAAGAGGGCGACGCTTTAACCATCAGCCACCTTGAATATGCCATCGATGGTCAACCTCAGTCGGGCCAACTTCCAACGGGCATTACCTTAGATGCTGATGGGCATACGTTAATTGTTGATGCCACTGATCCCGCATTTAATCATTTGGCAAATGGTCAGTCGCAACAAATCGCTATCACCTATCAAGTAGAAGATGGCCATGGTGGAAGTACGCAACAAACCGCCACGCTTACGATTGCCGGGACAGATGATAAAGCCACACTGGTTTCTAATGTCATTCAGCTCACTGAAACACAAGCGCTGGATAGTGAATTTAAATTCTATAGAGGCCAGCTTCAGCTAATTGACCCTGATAGTGGTGATAACACTCAGTTTGTTTTTAGCGGGAAGTATTTAGGCCAAGGGGTTGAGCCTGGTCACCTTGATGTTTGGCCTAATGGCACTTATCAATTCAGATTAGAAGCTGTTACCAATCGTCATGCGGACGATCTCATTGGTAGCCTACATGCTGGCGAGTCGATGGAGCTCCCCTACGAAATCGAAACCAATGATGGTCAAAAGCTCACCATTATGGTGAAGGTGACCGGTGAAGATAACCAAGCAAAAATTGAAGTAACGCCCTACTCCAGCCTCAATAATCATGTTTACGAAGATCACACTTCCTTTGGCAATACCACTAATCAGCTCAGCAGTGGTGGCACGTTACACGTGATTGACCCCGATCACGACCAAGCCGGTTTTATTGCACAAACCATCACCACCGCCGAAGGTGGTCGGTTCAATATCAACGCAAAGGGCCATTGGTCATACGATATTGACAATGATAAAGTCCAACATTTAGGCGCAGGGGAAAGCTTCCAGCAAACCTTTACCGTTGAATCTATTGATGGCAGTGCTAAAAAAGATATCACAGTGACCGTTCATGGCACCAATGATGCCCCAGTTGCATCAGCTGAAGTACGTTTAGCGAATGGCTTAGAAGATACCCAGATAGTCCTCACCCCAGCACAGCTACTGGCCAATTCTAGCGATGTTGACGACAACGATATTGGCAAATTATCCATTGAAAACCTACAGGCTGACCACGGTGCTATTGCATTAAATGCCGATGGCACCTTCACGTTTACCCCAGATAAAGACTATAACGGCCAAGTGCATTTTAGCTATGATGTTAAAGATGCTCACGGTGGTGTGACCCACACTGGCGCATCAACAACACTCTCGGCAGTTGGCGATGCTGCGATCTTCACCGGAGATAAAAGCGGTCAAATAACAGAAGATCGCCACGTACAAGGTGATGCCCAACATACGATATTTGTCACTGGCGTGTTGAATGTTATCGATCCTGATGCCGGTGAAGATCATTTTTACGACACTCGTAATGCCCATGCGATCAGTGATCCCTATGGCGGTCATCTGACCATTGGAAAAGCCGGTGATTGGGCTTATTCGGTTCCCAATGCCAATATTCAGCACTTAGCGGCAGGGCAAGTCGAGCAGGTTCAATATGAAGTAACGACCGCTGGTGGTGATAAACAAATTATTACCATCAATGTGCATGGCACTAATGATAAACCAACAGTTTCTGAAGTTATCGCAGGTGCACATAACATTGATGAAGATGTTGCAAATGCGACCTCTGGGCAAATTATTATCAGCGATGTTGATCATAGCGATCAACATTCTGTCAGTATTGATAGCCAACATCAGCCACAGTATGGTTCTGTTACCTATAATAGCAATACACAAACTTGGGTCTACACACTTAATAACAGCAATAGCCATGTTAATGCTTTAAATAATGGTGAACAATTGACCGATAAGTTTTCTCTATTAGTCGATGATGGACACGGGGGCATTACAACTCAAGAAGTTGAAATGCGCATTGATGGACACAGCGATGTTCCACCAATGCCAACCCTAGTTGCCCCTGCAAAAATTACCGGCAGTGCAGGCAATCAGGACCTGCATGCCTCAATCGGAATTCCTCCAATTATTCACCAAGGAACGCCTACGCCAATGACAGGCTGGGGAATATCAGATCACCACGGACACTCTCTCACTGCATTACACGGTCAATTTGGTACTTTGCATGTCAATCCTGCAACCGGAGAGTTGAGTTACGATTACCAACAAACTTCATCAGGCGTCGTTAAGACACATACAGGAGGCTCTTACGGTAGTGGTACAGACGAAACCGACTCGTTTGTTTTAACCCTAGGAGGCGATCAAAACTCACAAGTCGCGGTGCACCTACATTTGCACTCGCAATCCGTCCATGGAAACAGCGGACATCACATTGACCAAACCACACTAACTGGCATGGATTTATCGCCAATCGCTCCACCACCTCCTCCAGCACCCGGCATGAGCCAAGCGGATGAACCGGATGCCTCTTTCAGCACCCCTGATGAAGTTACTCTTAATTTTGATGAGGTGACGGCAAACCTAGAACATACAGCGATAGGCGAACACGAACAGCGTTCTGGTGCCCATGCTTACCTAGACGCTCTGGGTATTAATGCTGACTCGCCGTCTATAGATTCACCGTCACACAATGTACCAGTAGCGCATGATATCGATATCATTTTCAGTGATGCCGAGAGTGCTTATGGGGCTGAGCAAACTGACGATGGTATGAGTGATGGGCTGTCTCACCATACCGATAACCCATCTATTGATGATTCTTTACACCATCATAATGACGTTGACGGACTGCCTGACATAGACCCAAATAACTAGAACATCACCCCTTCGGTTAGATAAAAAAAGGAGCACGGCATGTGCTCCTTTTTTATGCAAGCCAGAGTGGAGGACTTTACCTCTCTCCAAACGCCACGCTAACATTGGTATAAATCGGTTTCCATAAGTATTGGAACACCGACTTCTCGCCAGTTGTGATGTCTACTTCACCCGTCATACCCGGCAGTATGGAAAAGCTTTCAGGGTTATCACGGAAGTAAGGCGTATCAACCGACACTACAACTTCATAATAGATCTCGCCACGTTCGCTTTGACTTGTGGTCGGTGAAATACTCTCTACCGCCCCTTTTAAAGCCCCAAAGCGGCTGTAATCAAACGCATCAATCTTGACTCGAGTGGGCTGCCCAACACTCACAAAACCAATATCTCTTGGGGACAAACGTGCTTTGAAGTCAGCGTTCCCTCCGACAGGCACAATTTCAACTACCGTGCCACCCGGCTGAATAACACCACCATCCTGCGTGCTTGGTATGCTTTGCACCAAGCCTTGTAGCGGTGACACTAACATAGTGTTCGTCAATTTAGCTTGGCTTGAACGAACTCTAGCATTCAATGCTGATAAGTCAGATACGGCTTTAGAACGATCATCGCTCACTTTAGCTTTCGCTTCCGCCAGAAGCTGTATGATTTTTTGGTCATTACTGTCAGCTTGTCTAATCAATACCGACTTCTTACCACGAGCTTCTTCGATTTTCTGTTCGATACTGGCCAATTTTTGTCGCATTTCAAGCACACGTAAACGTGAAATGTTACCCGCTTTATAACCCTTCTCCAGTATGTTCAACTCTTGCTTAGTCGCATTTAACTCTTTCTCATAACTCGGCAAGGCCTTTTCTACGCTACGAAGCTGCTCTGCAATTTGCTCGCTCTCTTTCTCAAGCACCACACGCTTTTGGAAGTAGAGGGCTTTTTGCGCGTTCAGCTGCGCTTTTTGCTGGCTGACGATCTCTGGGTAATCGACCTCAAACTCAGCAAGGTTAGGCTCACGTTGCTCAAGCAGCGCATTCATACGTTCCACACTGGCTAGAAGCGTCACTTGTTGGGACTTTAGCTCTTCAAGGGCGGTACGCTGGAAAGTGGCATCAAACTCAACAAGCGGCTGGCCTTTCTCTACCAACTGGCCTTCTTTAACAAAAATTTGCTTTAACTTACCGCCAATCGCACTTTGTAATACTTGCTTCTCGCCTTCCGGAATCACAGCACCTTTGGCTTTGGCGATTTCATCAACTTGAGTGACTACAGACCAAGTGGCAAAAGCAATAACACATAAGGCAACCGACCATGTGGCCAGCGCCAATGTACGAGCCGTATTTTGTGATTCAACAAGCTCACCGTAGCGGTTGCCCTTCTCGATAGATTGTTTAGTCATTAGCGACTCCTTGCTTAGACTCTGATTGTTCTTGTTGGGCTGCATTTTGTTGAGCAGACGCCTCTTGAGTTGACGGCTGTAGCTCTTGAGATAACGGTTGCTCAGATAACTGCGGTTCTTGAGAAGCTTGAGGCTCTGAAGGCTGTTCCTGCTTCGAAGACTGCTCCGGCTCTAATGGACCGGCATAAACCACTGCACCTTCATTTAATACCACCACTTTATCGGCAAGCTTGATTAAATCCGGATCGTGGGACGTGTAAATCACCGTTGCTTTTCCTTTTTTCGACTGCACAAACTCACCAAATATACGTTTAGCATTTGGGTGAGCATCAGGCACAGGATTATCCATTAAGAACATTGGGTAGTCATAAACCAGCGCTTTTGCATCAATTAGGATCTGCGCGACGCTGCCAGACAACATGTCAAAAAGGCTGTCCGGCTGAATACTGCTGATGGAAGTATCGAGCCCACCTGATAATGTCTCGAACCAACGCTTTCCGCCGACCATTTCAATTGCAGAGATCATTTTCTGATCTTCGACTTTGTGACCGTCGTTTAGCCACTCTCGAATACTCAGCGTAAGCAAATCAGGATATGCGGCTCGAATGAAACACCAGTGGCGATAAAGCTGCGGGTCGTATTGAACGAGGTTAACGCCTTCAAGCTCGACCATGCCATTTTGGATAGGCTGCAAGCCAGACAGCACTTCAATTAATGTTGATTTACCGCTCCCAGAAGGGCCGGTAATCGCGACAACTTCACCGGCTTCAATATCAAAACTCACACCATTCAAAGCGGGGCGACTCTGTTTGGGATAGCGCAGCGTCACTTGGTCTAATTTCAAGTTAGGCGCTACCACGGGTAACGGGTGATGCTGGTAACTGAATTCACGCTCAGACGGCTGAGACAAAATACGGTTCACTTGCAGCTTGGATTGATTAAAGCTATTAAAACGCATCGCGCTGTTTGCCAACACCTGAGCAGGACCCGTCACCTTAGATATCAACATCATTGAAGCAATCAAACCACCGGGCGTCATCACTTGTTCAAAAATAAGTCCTATGCCTAACCCCATCACGGCGAGTGTCGAGCCCACACCAATGAAATAGTAAATCGAGGTGTACCGACTCTGGAGAACCGATTGATTAAAGGTCACTGTTGAAGCAAGAAGATTGGCTTTTTTGAAACGTTGAATCCAGTGCTCTGAGAATCCAGCACTGCGAATAAAGGCAAGCTTGGATGACAGCTCATTAGTCATGTTTTGACGATTCGTACCTGCGACTGTCGATTGCATCGAGCGCTTGCTGCTAGAGCGTATCGAGCGTTTTGCTAGCAAGTAATAAAGGATTAAAGAGACGACTGGAACCAGTACCAACCATCCGCCTAAAACTCCTATCGCTAGTACAAAAATTAGAATGAATGGTAGGTCAAATAACGCATTTCCTAATGGCCCCGATAGCACACCTGAAATACGCTCTGACAACATCACTTGGTTTTGCTGACTAGAAGAAGCTGTTTGCTGATTTTGAGCATAGCTATTACGAAGCAGACGCTGCACGAGGGATTGAGAAATCTCACGACTTACTCGGTTGGAAACTGAAGCAAACACTCGGCTACGTAATGTTCTCAACCAACCCATCATCACAAACAACAACGCCGCACCAATGGCGATACCTTGCAACTCATGCCCTGCATCACCACCAATCACATGGTCATAAATCGACATCGTGATGAAGGGAACAGCAAGCGCAAATAAGTTAGTGATAAAGCTGACCAATAACAATTTAGGAATGATGGGGCGAAACGCATGTAACCTTTCACCAACCCAATCAGGAGAGGCCTTCTCTAATGGTGACCCTTCGATAACAATACAAAACTGAGGGACATCGGTGATGTCGTTATTGGCATTAAAGGCAACAAATTGCTTGGATTCCAAATGACCAGAGACCAGCTCATGTTCACCAAGTACCAGTAAGACCAATTTATGTTCACCAACTTCATCTAGGTTGGCAACCAAGCGATAAGGCAGTGCAAGCCTGTCGAACAAGGCAAACATATCGTCGATTGATTCAATGCCATTTTCATCGACCCATTGATGTGCGAACAACTGGATATTAGCATTAACTTCCAACTGCTTAAGAACGGAAAGGCTCTCGGTTTCTAAATGATTCATCACCTCTTGTCGACCGCTGGTATCTGCACGGTTGTTCGTACCTGAAGGGTTACCAATATCTAAACGATTCATACAACGGCCTCCTGATTGCTCTCGCTGTCGACCGTAATAGCTCGACTTTCCATTGTAATGATTCGATTAGCAAATTCGCGAAGCTTCGAATGGTAGCTCACCATCAGTATCGTGCGTCCTGCCGTTACTTCTTCTTCCAACACCTTAGCTAGATTCCCAAGGGCGTCTAAATCAAGTGAAGAATCCGGCCTTTCCAACATGATTATGGGTTTATCACTTGCCAATTGAGCCGCGATATTGAGCATTTTCACGTTACCCATACTCAACAAAGAAGCACTCGTATGGCCAATTTGTGTCTCTAGTCCATCGGGTAATCGAGTAATCTCTTTGGTTAAACCCAAACGCTTTGCATAGTCACTGGCGCTTTGCGTTTTCTCAGGGTCAAACCCGCACAAGTTGTCGAGAATAGTACCCGACACCAACTGCCCTTTAACGCCACAGTAGGCAGCAATATTGGTTACGGATGCGATTGAAACTGCAGCTCCGTTAATGAAGCACTCACCCGCTGTTAGATCATCAATACCTGCAATCGACGACAATAAATGACTGTTGGTGTGGCGATCCTCACTCTCTAACAAAACCAACTCACCTTTATTCAGTGTGACATCTGCATGAGAGAGTTCACCATATCTTTCAACGGTCGCTTGCTTGATTTCCAACGTCTCAAAGTCAGATAAGTGGTTCTCAACTTGCTCAGAATCTGAAGATTCCGATAATGATAAGTCACTCAATTTTTCTATTGCCTGATTGGCACTGTGTATTGAATTAAGCTTGATTCTAACCCCAACCAGAGCACTCAAAGGCGCAACCGCTCTGCCAGATAAGATAGAACATGCCGCCAAGCCACCAGTAGTTAACTGACCATCCAACACCCACAAGCTCCCCGTAATTACGAGTAAAACTGACGTGGCTAATGCGGCAAGCTGAATACATTCTTGGGCAAAGGCGTTCTGTTCTTCTTCTCTCGCTTTAGACTGAGAGCGAACGTTATTGAGGGATTTAAACTGATTGAAGATTCGAGACTCAACAGCCTGACGTTTGATTCCTTGAATGGTTTGGCTCAGTAAAATCAAGAACGCTTTTCGCTCCTGCTCATCTTGGGAAGCTTCTTCACTTAAGCTTTTAACGCGAATAGAAGATAACCAAACGATTCCGAGAGTAATCAGCCAAACTGCCAAAGGTATCGCCACCAGCTCACCGCCGATGTAAGCCACCAAGCCCAAGAAGATCAAGGCAAAAGGCAAATCAATAAAGCCTGCAATCACACCACCGGAATACCAATCTTTGACTTTGGATACAGAACCAAGCCCCTCTTCCACGCCGCCAACACCAATGTGGCGGAGATGGCCTGATGAAGCCGTTGTTACTCTTTCAACCAAAGTTTGATAGGTCGCTTTCTCGGTATTGCTGGCCGCGGCTGACAAAAGCCAAGTACGCACAAACCGGATCAATGCTTCCATGGCAACAGCCAACGCTGCACCCGCCAACAACAAAGTGGCAGTACCGTAACTTTGGTTAGGTAAAATACGATCGTAAATTTGCAAAACCGTTAACGGAACGGCGAGAGAGAGAAGATTTATGAGTAAAGAAGGCAGTAAGACTTTCCCCACCACCCCTTTGTTTTTCATTGAACTTGCGGGCATACACAATCCTTATCCATGCTTATGAAATAAGATTGGTACACCATGTTGAGTATTGCAAGGTAACGGACTGATTTAACGTGTTTTTCAATATAAATATGACACAGATCTTTCTACACAAATCTGTGGCTATACCCGTACCTTAAAAACGCTCCTTACAAACGCTCGTTACAAGTGCTCCTTACAAGTGCTCCTTACAAACAATTGTCGTAATCCGTTATCGCCTGCTTTAACTTTGAAAAGTCTGAGTTACATAAATACGGTTTCAGCGCTTCAAATTTATCTGAGGGCCACTCGTATATTTTGAATGACATGAGTTCGTCAATAACGGACTCATCAAATCGGTATTTGACGACTTTAGCTGGAGAACCACCGACAATGCTGTATGGAGCGACGTCTTTAGTCACCACACTATTCGCTGCAACCACAGCGCCTTCGCCAATCGTCACACCGGACATCACCATCGCTCTCATGCCTAACCACACCCCATCTTCAATGTGAGTGTCACCTTTGCCAATGTAGGCATCGTCGATTACATCCATAAATGGATACAGCGAAAACCAATCAACTCTGTGGGTATGGTTGCCACCCATTAAAATCACAACCTCTGCGCCAATGCAGACATAATCGCCGATATGGAGTTCGTCGATTTCCCATCGAGGCTCCCACTGGCGGCTGACTTCGTCGCCATGTAAATAGCGCACTACCGATTGTTCAAAGCCATTATCCCAGCAATCGCTGTAATAACTGTGTTGACCTTTTACGTGAATATTGGGGTTGGTTACGACTTCATGCAGCAACTCGAATTTGGACCAATGCTTCTTTTGCATTTCTACCTCTAATTAACTTATTAGTTTTATTCGTCTAAATATCAAAATGTCGACGCTGCAAATGCAAGGTGCGCACACTACCCCCTATAAACACAGGGTTCACTGGAATGAATAGTGAGTATCACGCTTAAATCATAGCAATGTCGCTAAAACTAAAGAGGCGTCAGTGGATTCGAGGTTGCTTAAGAAGAGGAAGTAGTTTCAAAGTTTGCTCAGCTTGTTATCGATAACTTGGTTGGATAATTTACAGGCGCAGTGTATCTGCTTAATCGCGCCAATTTAACAGGAAGATGTGATTAATAAGGTTTAAAATTTCGTTTCGTGGAATACGGAATAAACAAGAGCCTGCGCGATTACACAGGCTCAAACTTAGACTCAGCTATAAACTTCGGCTCTCGCTTGGAGCTGGGTTCAGCGATTACATGCGAGCAAGCTGTACTTTTCTGTCTTTATTCACCACGCAGAAGTTACCGCGCTTAGTGCGACACTTTGAGCATCGTTCGCATTCAACAGGGCTTCTATCCCCTTCCTTCCAACGCTTAACTAAATGCGGTTCAGAAAGCAGCGGTCTTGAAAGCGCGAAGTATTCAATGCCCGTGTTGTTTGCAATCGCTTCGATAGCATCAAAATCCGTTAGGCCACCAACCGTGATAACTGGGATATTAACGTCTTGGCTGACCGCGTGACCATATTCATGGAAGTAGCCTTCAGCTTGAATGGTAAAGCCATCGTGTGACTCGCCAATCATAGTGTCTGCTTTGCCATGAATATTACCCGATACAACAATGCCATCCACGCCCACTTGTTCAAGCTTTTTACACACAATACGTGTTTCGTCGAAGGTCACACCACCTTCAAAAAACTCCGAAGCTGTAAGCTTAACCAAGATAGGGAAATCATCTCCCACCAACTTACGCGTCGCGGTATAGATCTCTAACAAGAATCTCATGCGGTTTTCTAAGCTACCGCCGTATTCATCTTCACGTTGGTTGTAGTAAGGGCTTAAGAACTGATTAATCAGGTAAGTGTGAGCGGCATGAATTTCAACGCCATCAAAGCCTGACTTTTGTGCTCTCAAAGACGCTTGAGCAAACGCATCAACAATGTAGTCGATCTCGTCTTTGGTCATCGCTTTGCCTAGAGTTTGAGTTCCTTTTTCTGGAACCTCACTTGGTGCGTAGATTACTCGCTCGCCAAGGTCATGCGTGGTTTTGGTGCCACCATAAGCCAACTGCATCACGATTTTAGAGTCGTTGTCGTGCACCAGTTGAGTCAGCTTTTGATACTCTTCAATGAATGAGTCGTTATACATACCCATCATGCCTGCATTCGGCTTTTCTTCTTCAACAATGTTCGCGTAGCCCGTCACGATCAGGCCGACTTCACCTTGAGCCAACTCTTCATAGATAGCGTACAGTTTATCTGTCATATGCCCATCTTCGGTGGCCATATTTTCCCACGTTGCACTTCTCATGAAGCGATTCTTTAGTGTCATCTTGCCAATGTGGGTTTCTGTAAACAAAGTGCTCAAGTGTCTTCCTCTCAAAATCGTGTTACGCAAGTTACCCATTAAGCATGGGCACTGATTCAGGCGGATACTACAGAGAATAAGGCAGCGAAAACTTAATCTAGATTAAGAGAGCGGCACTCTCATGTGAGAAAGATATAGAAAGCATCAAAAAGAGATAAAAAAGATTGGAGAAATGGTAACAAAAGAAAGTCGCTAAGTTTTAATAAGCGACTTTGTTCAATTTAATCTGGACTAAGTCAATGGTTCTTACGAGAGGTGTCCACCTGCGAATTTCTGCCTGCTAACAGTTATTTGAACTCATAGGTGTAAGACGCGCCAACACTGTTATTTTCACCGAAATCGTCCTCAGCAAAAATAGTGAAGAAGTTGAATGATTGAGCGTCACTCAACTTGTAGCTAGCACCGACGCCTGCCCAATACCCTGAATAATCATCAGACCCCATTGAACCGCCACCGAAGCCCATGATAGACCATTCATCAGTAATCGTTTTTAAACCAAACGCACCAATGTAGCCACCGTGTGTTGAGCTCGACATCAATACATAGTCAGAACCAACATTATCATCATCGAAAACCGCTACTTCGCCGTCATTATAGCTGTAACCAGCCATAGGGAAGATTTGCCAACCGAACGGCTCAATATCGAAATAGCTCAGTGGTATAAATGTGCCAATACTGTAGTTGTTCTTATAAGCATCGTTGTCATATTCAGAACGGCTAAAGTTGAAGTTAACAATACCCATAGGCAACAGCCATGAGCCGCCTATTCGCCATTCTTCGCCATCTGCGTTAACACGAGCATTGATCATTCGTGCTTCATCAAGCCCAATAGACCCAGAGAACTGCAGATCTTCGTTATAAGCAACGCCAGCTTTGGTTACGATTTTAGTCGGATCATCAGGGTGCTTCTCTTCAGCAAAAGCACCCGTTGAAAATAAAGACACTAAAGTAATGATTAGTAGATTACGTAATGTCATTAGAAGGTCGCGCTAACACCAACAAAGTGGATACGGCCATCGAACGAACCATTCAACAGATTAACTTGACCAAATCGACCATATCGATCCATCTCAACTGAACCCAAATCAGCGTATTCATAGAACACATCAATTAAGATGTCGTCCCAGTAGGTAGATGCGCCAACTGAGTAGCGGTACTGTTCACCCACAGGAAGGTCAACCCATTGCATTGACGGGTCGTCTTGTGGAGAAGTTTCGTAAGAGAAACCGGCTTTCAAACGCCAGTCTGAGTTAAGTTGGTAATCTGCACCAACTGCAAACTTCCATACATCGTCCCAATCGCGCAATAGTGTTTGATTAATTGGAAGGTTACCATTTTGGTTTGTACCCAAATCTAAAACAGTGCTATCCCATTGACTCCAACGATGAAATTGCACACTAGCTAATAGTTCAAGCTGAGTATTAAATGCATAACTCAAACTGGCATCAACAATTTCAGGTACATCTATACCAGTATTTAATGAACGCTGGCCGCCAGTAAATACATTCACATCATTGTTAAATTCATGTTCGAGTTTAGAACGATAACTAGCACCCAATTTAAGCTTGTCTGTCGGTGTGTACATTACGCCAAGGTTATAGCCGTATGCCCAGTCAGTATCTTGCTTCGCAGTAAGCATTGACGTTGTTTGTTGGAATGCAGCCCAACTGAATTGCACACCCGCGCCTACTGACCATTGGTCATTCAGCTTATAACTCAGTGATGGGTTCACTTGCATTGCAGTAAGAGTGATATCTTCTAGAAGTGCAGCACCCGCCCAATCACTGCCGTAATCAAGGCTAGAGCCGCCAACAGCGCCAAGCGCGATACCAAGGTGTAATTTGTCTGTGACTTGATGAGCGTGGAAGGCACCAAATGACGGCATTACGGAATGAGCTTTACCATCTGGATTACCACCGTTATCTTGATACTTCATTTCAAGATCGAATGCCATGGTGTTGATGGTCGTTTTGCTTTCGCCCATGTGAGACATAGTGGCAGGGTTTGTCCACATCGCCGCTGCAGATCGAGTGTAAACACCATCACCAGCGCCAGTAGTACCAGCGTTGGCAACGACAGCTTCTTGCAAAAACAGGCCACTTGCGAATGCATTTAAGCTCGTAAAAATTGCAGTGGCAGCTAGAGAGTAAGTAAAAGTTTTGTTCATCAGAGCGCTCATTTAGCCTTAGACATTAAATTGCTCTAAGGTTACCGCAAAGCTCAATAAACAAAGGGAATATCCATTATTCCTGTACAAACATTATTTGAACTTTCTTGCTAAGTAAGAGCGTGGCTTGTCAGGATGAATTTCACGCTGTGCTGCTATCGCTCGGTTCTTACCTAACCCAACCTTTATCTGATACCAAGTTTCGCAGAATACAGCCATGCCCGGGCTTGACCACCAAGTCTTGTTGTAGAGCTTCTTGTTAGCAGCGACGACATCTGGCGACCGATTCGCACACTCAAGTGCCAACGCATAGGCTTCAGCGTAAGGATCTTCGGCAATCTTGGTCACCAACCCATATTCTTTAGCGGTTTCACAGTCGATCACTTTGGCCGTCATCGCCATTTCAAGGGTGTGATCTTTACGCATCAGCTCTCTAAAAGCGATAGCGCCTCCCATGTCTGGAATCAGACCCCACTTTGCTTCCAATATAGAGAAGTTCGCATCCGGGCTAGCAATTCTAAAATCACCCCCACTGACCAATTGCAGGCCGCCTCCCCAACAACGACCATGAATCGCAAAAATGACAGGGCATGGAATATCTCGCCAACCCAATGAAAAGCGTTGTGCAGCGTTAGGCAATGTCGGTAGCCATTTAAACAAGAGCTTCATCGCCCCAGATTTACTGGTTAATAGGGACTTAACATCAAGCCCTGAACAAAAATCAGAACCCTCACCTTTTACTATTACGGCACGAATCTCGGTGTTCTTTTTCAGCTGAGTCACCATGTTATTCACGCCTTGAAACATTGCCATATCAATAGCATTGAGCTTATCGGGTCGATTCAACACAACCGTCGCAATTTGGTTTTTATCGATAGAACAAGTAATACGATCGAGGTTTGGCATGGTGGCTACCTTATCAGTGGTCAGACCTTTAGGTTATACATTTTATTAACATATGCCAAACTTGCACATTAAGAAGCGAGACCTGTGTTGCTTAACGTCTTTCCCTTTACACAAACGACATCAACAAAAAAGCAGTGATGGATCGCTCCATTCACTGCTTTTCATCCGTAGCTTTTATCGCCAATGGCTTTGATTGCCAGTAGCTTTGATTAGCAATGGCTTTCGGTCATGAGCAAAACCTATGTTCTTCGAGATTTCAGTAGCAAGAAGATAAAGTAGCTGCCAGCAATAATGGAAACTAACGTCCCTGCCGCAAGCTGCGCTCGGAACACTACCACTTGCCCTAAGCAGTCAGAAAATAGCATATATTCTGGTAACTTAAACCAAAGCGCTGAACATTAAAAAGGCCATTGAAAATCATCATTTCAATGGCCTTCTCGTTCCTACTAGCCAGGCAGCTAGCCAATTACCTAAGCAACTAACTGAGCTGAGACTCTCTCGCTTCTTGGTTACTGAAACCACGCAAAATGTTAAACAGGGTAATCAATGTGAACAGCATGATAACGAGCGATAAATGCCACGCTTCCCCTAACCCTAACTGAACCAGGCCCATACTCACCATTGAAGACACCACCATCTGCCCGCCACCAGACATCGCAGCCGCCGCGCCAGCGTTCTTCTTATAAGGCAACATCACTAACGCCTGAGCACAAGGTAACGCAATACCATTACCAAGGATCATCAAGAACTGGCCAAGCATGAGATACAAAGGTTCGAGTGGACAGAAGAACAGCCACAAGGCCGCAGCAACGTGCAATACAGGTGTGCATAACAGAGTTTTCTTGTTACCCAGCATAGGGCGAATACGGTTACATAAGCCTGTTCCGCCAAGCATGCCTAATGCTGGAATCACCGCCCACATCGCGTATTCATCTGACGTCATACCAATCTGGTTTTGCATGATAAATGGCATCACCGACACAGTGGTGATCATCAAGCTAAAGTTAAG
The DNA here is from genome assembly GCF_041474575.1 of Vibrio sp. 10N.222.51.C5. Lineage (NCBI taxonomy): Bacteria > Pseudomonadati > Pseudomonadota > Gammaproteobacteria > Vibrionales > Vibrionaceae > Vibrio > Vibrio sp. 10N.222.51.C5. The sequence goes on along the minus strand of NZ_JBFRUJ010000041.1, from coordinate 9,376 downwards.
CCAACCGATACTCGCAAAGCTCATAAAATAACGAGAAGTGAGTAGCTCTTTATATTGAGAAACCATTTTATTCGGTGAAGGGATCGCCGAAACCTGAGTGACAGTTTCTTTAAACTTGAACGCCAATACACCCCAAGCCAATGAGACATAGCCAAGTAGTGAGATGAACACCATGCTCCAACCGAAGTGGAAGTTAATGAATCCACCGATAACGGGCGCGATCAAAGGTGTTATAGACGCAACCATAGCAATGTAAGACATCGCCAAAGGCAAGTCTGCCCCACTGAATCTGTCTCGCGTAGAAGCACGAGCAAGTACCGCGCAACAACCGGTTCCTAAGCCTTGCAGGAATCGCCCCATCACCATGCTAGTAAACGAATGGCTGAAGAAGATGATCATCAATAACCCAAGCATGGCAATCAACAAACCGCTTAGCAGTACCTTCTTGCGTCCCAAAGCATCGGAAATAGGGCCATAAATAAACTGGGAAGGGCCAAAGCCTAATAAATACACACTCACCAAAAGCTGGGCTTGCTCTAGCGAGACATCAAAATCTTTTGCGATCCAAGGCAAAGAAGGAAACACCAAGCCCATACTGAGCTGGCCGATACTGATGACCAAACACGCAAGTAAGATCGATTTAAAATCAAATCCACGACTCATCGTTTAATAGGTCCGTTCGAAGAAAAATCGTGCGTATCTAACTCACAACATAAAAACTGAGAAAATAGCGAAAATGCTGCTGGTGAGTTGTTCATAATGCTCCGACGGGATCAAATAGAGAAAGGCACAGTAAACATACGTGAGCTTGTATAATCATACAATAGGCGTTCAACTAAATATGTGAATAGTCACTTTTCAGCAACCTCGGCTTTCCGCCTATCGGCCACAAGCGCTAGACTAACACTAGATGCTCATAATCAAGGGACTTCAATGAACACTCATCACCGTATTTTTTCATGTGCTTTGGCGCTGCTTGCCTCAGGTCCTGTAACGTCAGCCTTTGCTTGGCAGGCAGAGAAGATCACCGACGGACTCGTGGTCCCTTGGGGACTGGCTTATGTCAACGATAAGTCCATGCTAGTCACAGAAAAATCAGGCGTCATTAAACATGTCGATTTAAAAACTGGCGATCAACACACACTCTTCAGGCTGCCCAATGTATGGGCGAAAGGCCAAGGTGGATTATTAGATATCGCACTTTCCCCTTTTGAAAACGGAAAGTTCTACGTCACTTACAGTAAAGACATCGATGATGAAGGCGTAACAACACTGGCTTCTGCTAATTACAGCAATAATGAAGTCATCAATTGGACAGACGTGTTTGTAACTAAATCCAGAACGGACACAGGACGTCACTTTGGTAGCCGTATCACCTTTGATGATAGCCACCTGTATTTTTCAATCGGTGATCGAGGTGATCGAGACAACGGCCAAGACACCATGACTCACGCCGGATCAATATTACGACTGAATGCCGATGGAAGCACACCAAGCGATAACCCATTCACGGATAACAACAAAGTGCTCAATGAAATTTGGAGCTTTGGCCATCGTAATCCACAAGGTCTGTATTACGATTTCCCGACTCAAAAGCTTTGGTCGATTGAACACGGCCCTCGCGGTGGTGATGAAATTAACCTAATAAAAGCGGGTGCCAACTATGGGTGGCCTGTCACCTCACACGGAAAAGAGTATTGGGGCCCTATCAGCGTTGGCGAATCGGAAACCAAAGATGGTATTGAAGCGCCAAAAAAAGTCTATGTTCCTTCAATCGCTCCGGGGAGCTTGATTGTTTACCAAGGCGATAAGTACCCAGAGCTGAAAGGCAAACTGCTGGCTGGCGCACTAAAACTTACTCACATCAATATTGTGACAGTCAATGAACAAGGTGAGGCAATCGAGGAAGAACGCATTTTAGAGGACTTGGGCGAAAGGGTAAGAGACATCGAAACTTCACCAAACGGAGACATCTTCTTCAGCACTGATAATGGCAACCTGTACCGCTTGAAAAAGTAGCCGAGACCTCGTTCAAGTAAAGGCACTTACCTTACAACGACATTTATAAATATAAGCCGTTAAAAGTGGGCTCAACGCCCAGTTAGCGGCTTTAAATTTGCAAAAATGAATGCGCTAAAACAGTGCATTTACTCCAAATTCGTCATCAATTTCGACCACCTTTTTCACAAAAACTACAACAAATCACCATACAACTGTAACTCCATGATATTTAAGGAATGCAAAGTTTGACTACCCCCAAGTTTCTGCAACCTTTCCCTATGTATTCGATTGACTATCCCCTGATTTGATTTAGACTCGTTCCCGGCTAGAAAGAAAGTTCTTTGTATATAAACATTTCGTTGGATTACTAGTAACCCCGTTGTGTTGTACGCAATAGCAATAAACTTTTCCACGCTATCAGTGCCACAATTGGCTCAAAATAAAAATTTAATTTTAGGATATCATCATGTCTAACACAGTTACTGGTACAGTAAAATGGTTCAACGAAACTAAAGGCTTCGGCTTCATTCAACAAGAAAACGGCCCAGACGTATTCGCACACTTCTCTGCTATCACTGGCGACGGTTTCAAAACTCTTGCTGAAGGCCAAAAAGTTGAGTTCGTAGTATCTCAAGGTCAAAAAGGCCCACAAGCTGACAGCATCAAAGTACTTTAATTTAGTATTTTAAAGCTTTCTAAAAATAGCCAGCCTCTGCTGGCTATTTTTTTACCCGCTATTCAGAGATTTAAGGTAATATTCCCCTTCACTATTTCTACCTAAGACACCCTCTCAATGGCTCTTAAACCGACAATCTACAAGTTTCGTATCTCTTTAACCGATATGAATCGCGACTATTACGACTCTTTCAATCTAACGGTTGCACAACACCCTTCTGAAACAGAACAGCGAATGATGGCTCGAATCATGGCTTTCTGTATCAATGCATCTCCTGAACTTGAGTTCACTAAAGGATTGTCTAGCATTGAAGAACCCGATTTATGGCAGAAGTCGTTAGACGATCAAATCCTAGAATGGGTCGATGTGGGCGAACCCGATCCAGAGCGTGTTAAGAAGGCAACTCGCCTATCTAAATCAGTACGCGTATTCAGCTTCAACACTAAATCAAACGTTTGGTGGGAGCAGAACAAAGGTAAATTCGGCTACCTAAAAGCTCAGATCGTTCGTCTAGACAACGATGGTATTGAGCAGCTAGCGGCGATGACACAACGTACGATGGATCTTTCAGTCATGCTGACGGGTAACTCTGCTTTCATTAACAGCGATACTCAATCGGCAGAAGTAACGTGGGAAGAGCTACAGAGTAATGACTGAGCGTCCAACCCCGAATAATTCGCAAACAGAAGCTAGCCTGCAAGAAGAAGCCAAGCAGCAAGAAATCAAAGCCAAACAACAAGCTAGAACCAAGCTTCACCAGTGTTTAAAAGAAGCAGGTTTAGATTCAGTCAAAGCGCTCTCGACAAGCTACGAGAAAGAGCTGTCGTCATTTATTGATGAAAACCACGCTCTGTTCAAACACGCTTGCGAGAACAAGCCGGAGAACTCTGCACGTCAGACGTTGCTTGGCTTGCTAACCAAGGTACATATCGATGCAAGCTATCGCTTTGAAAGCAATAAAGAAGCGAATGAGGCGATGCAAAATGTATTCGATAATACAGTGGGAACTGAGCACAGCGACAAGTTTCAAAACTCTAACGCTCAACAGTTAAAACTAGTCACGCATTTGTGGTTGTTCATTCAAGGACGACTAGGAATGGATTACAGCCTAGCCAATGATCACGCAGCTGTAGCCGCTACGCTACTGTCTCGTATATCGAGAAGCAGTGATGATGAGATTCGCGTAGAGTTCATGGCGAGTTTTTACGATGGTTTGAGCATCTATCAAGCCGAGAACAAGCCATCCGGTATTGTTCACCACTTAAAGCGTTTGTTTAACCTTTCTTAAGCACTCCACCAGCGACTGATTCTAGTTACGCTCTATATGCTTTCAACAAACGTTAAGATATAGAGCGTGCTTTTTCTGCTTGGCCGCAACAGATTCCCTATTACGTTCATTCTTCACTTTAGGGAATAACAGCATTCTCAGCCATTACAGTTGACTTCATTACAGGCGTAAAAAAGCCCCGCATAAAGCGAGGCTTAGAATATATTTCAATGAACATCAATTTACAGAGGCTAAATTGAATTCATCTAATAATGCAGTGAATCAACGCAGGCCGTGTAAGAACTCGTGGCGCGTTGCTGGGTTTGATCTGAAGATACCGCCTAGAGCTGTTGTTGTCGTTTCGCTGGTTGCATCCATTACACCGCGAGATTTCACGCAGTAGTGAACCGCATCCATGGTTACAGCAACGTCATCGGTTTCGAGTAGCGTTTGCAATGCAACAAGGATCTGCTGAGTCATACGCTCTTGAACTTGTGGGCGCTGAGCAAAGAATCGAACAATACGGTTAATCTTTGAAAGACCAATGATTTTTCCACGCGGGATATAAGCGACCGCAGTCTTACCATCAATCGTCACTAAGTGGTGCTCACAAGTACTGGTCACGGTAATGTCTTTTACTCGTACCATCTCACGAACGCCCATCTTGTTTTCGATTACCGTAATTTTAGGGAAATTGGCGTAATCCAAACCAGAGAAAATTTCATCCACGTACATTTTAGCAATACGTTGCGGTGTTTCTTCCAGACTATCGTCCGTAAGATCAAGTTCAAGGAGAGTGAGAATCTCACGCATATGGTGTTCGATTCGTTCCTTTTTCTCTTCTCGGCTAACCTGGTTTGGACTCATTGGTGTCTCTAAACCACGGCTTGCTAGCGCATCTTTAACCAACTTCGCTGATTCGCTAAGACCTGACATTGAACTTCCTCTTTTATTACCCCTTCTGGATGGCAAACAAGGATACTCGGAATTTTGAATAAATACACCCATATTTTAAGGGAGGTCATTATTTACGGGGCTTAAACTGTGCTAGAGTGGCTAGAATTTCGTTGGCGAACCATCATGATTTGATAACTATTGAATCCCTATTGCCAACCGCCAAATCAAAATAATAACGATCAAAGGATTTCAATTATGGGCTGTTGCGACGCTCCGGGCTTGATGCCAATTGAAGAAGCACTAGATAAGCTGCTATCACCAATTCAACCTATTCAAACGACCTTATCACTGCCATTAGCAGAAGCATTGGGTTACGTACTTGCTGAAGATATTCTATCCCCTATTTTCGTCCCTCCTTTTGATAACTCAGCAATGGACGGCTATGCACTGCGCTTAGCAGACCTAGAGAACAGTAAAGTGCTGCCTTTAGCGGGCAAGTCCTTTGCAGGTCAACCTTTTGAAGGTGAATGGCCAGCAAACACCTGTATTCGCATTATGACTGGCGCAAAGATCCCGGAAGGTTGTGACGTCGTAATCATGCAAGAAAACACGGCTGAAACTGACGCTGGCATTGAGATTCAGCAAGACGACATCAAGCTGAACAATAACATTCGCCCTACCGGTGACGACATCAAGCAAGGCGATATCGTTCTTAGCCGTGGCGAACGTTTAACACCTCGTGACATTCCAATGATTGCTTCGCTCGGTGTGAGTCATGTAACTGTGGCACACAAACCTAAAGTCGCTTTCTTCTCTACTGGCGATGAGCTCAAGCCATTAGGTCAGCCTCTTGAAGATGGTCAGATCTACGACAGCAACCGCTACGGTATCAAACCACTGATTGAAGCGTTTGGTTGCGAAGCAATTGACCTAGGTATTATTCCTGATTGCCCTGCAACGCTTAAAGAAACCTTTGTAAAAGCGCAAGAACTGGCAGACGTAGTTGTCACTTCTGGTGGCGTAAGTGTCGGCGAAGCTGATTACACCAAAGACATTCTTGAAGAGCTTGGCGAAATCGGCTTTTGGAAACTAGCAATCAAACCAGGTAAACCATTCGCATTTGGTGAGCTAGACAACGCTTGGTTCTGTGGCCTACCGGGTAACCCAGTATCAGCAATGATGACTATGTATGTGTTAGTTCAGCCTATGCTGGCTAAATTAGCTGGTCACACAGCATGGACAGCACCAGAGTCGATTCCTGCTATCACTAAATCTGCATTCAAAAAAGGCCCAGGCCGTACTGATTACCAACGTGGCATCTACTCGATTGAAAACGGTAAGTTTGTAGTAGAAACAACAGGTAACCAAAGCTCTGGCGCTTTCCGCTCAATGAGCTTAGCAAACTGCTTTGTGGTACTAGAGCGCGAACGTGGCCGTGTTGAAGTCGGTGAAACGGTTCAGATTCAACTGTTTAACTCCACGCTTTACTAACGAGGCTTGCTGATGGAAATACTGTCTGACGCAGAGATGCTTCGCTATAACCGCCAGATCATTCTCAAGCAGTTTGATTTTGAGGGTCAAGAAGCGCTGAAACAGAGCTCGATTTTGGTGTTAGGTGCGGGTGGTTTAGGCTGTGCCTCTGCTCAATACCTTGCGACTGCGGGTATTGGTAAGCTAATGCTGATCGACGACGATGTTGTCGAGCTTTCAAACTTGCAACGACAAGTGCTTCACACCGATGCTGATATTGGTAAGAAGAAAGTCGTTTCAGCCGCTGAATCATTACAGGTGTTAAACCCACACCTTAGAGTTGAAACGGTCGACCACAGACTTGATGACGAGGCACTAGCAAAGCTCATTGAAGCGCATTCGTTAGTACTTGATGCCAGCGACAACGTTGAAACGCGCAATCAACTTAACCGTTTGTGTTACGCCTCAAAAACGCCACTTGTATCGGGCGCTGCGATTCGCATGGAAGGTCAGATTAGTGTCTTCACTTATCAAGATGCTGACGCACCCTGTTACCAGTGTTTAAGCGCTCTATTTGGCAACGCTGCTCTAAGCTGTGTTGAAGCCGGTGTGATGGCACCTGTTGTTGGCATGGTAGGCGCGGCTCAGGCTTTGGAAGCTATCAAGGTTATTGCCAAGTTTGGACAACCAAAGCAAGGCAAACTTTTGATTCTCGATGCCATGTCTCACAGCTGGCGTGAAATGAATTTAATAAAGATGCCTAATTGTTCGGTGTGTGGTAAGTAATAAAAAGAGCCAAAGCCCATTGAGTTGGCTTTGGCTCGTTACCCTAATACGTTGTTAATGATTAGAAGTATATTCAGAAGCGACGTAATCTAGCTCCTTTTGCTCTGCGAGCATCTCAACTACAATTTCAGGTAGTGATGGAACCCCATGAAGAAAACCTTGTTGGTTAAAGCCGCCTAGAGCTTCCAGAAATGCACAGGTGTCTTTATTTTCAACACCCTCATAGATAATACGTGCGTTTTTTACCGAAACGAGCTTCTTAACTTCATCGATTTTTTGCATGTAATCAATGTTATGGCAAAGTCCCCATGTAATGGTTTTATCTATTTTTATCTCACTAATAGGCAGTTTGACAATACGTTCAATATTCGATGCTTCCATCCCAAAGTCATCTATAGAGATCTCAAAACCATTCAACCTTAGCCGTAAAATATTTGCCAACAATTCTTTTTCAATATTGCCTGAAAGCCCCTTTTCAGTCAGCTCTACAACGATAGTATGCTCAATACCTTGCTTATAGATCTCGAGTAGATTATCGACAACAGATTCATCAGTCAGTAAATTAGGATCGATATTAATTGAGAACCTCAACGATTTATCAAGTTCACTGAAGTGGAGATGATAATCCTGAATGAATTTATTTATCACGATATTGGTAAAAACCTTTTGCTTTCCTAGCTCTTCAATTACTGGCAAAAAATAGCTCGGTGGAAGTAAGGTCCCGTTTTCATCAGACCATCGTGACAACACTTCAAACCCCGAAATAACATTTATATCCGAAACAACTTGCGGCTGATAAACCAGATTGATGGGAAAATCGTCATCGATGATTGTTGCACGGTTACCAAAGCCAAGCTCGCTTTTGGTTATGGTTTCAACTTCAAGTGCTTTATCAACCAACTCACTTATTTGGTTAGCCCAAATAGGCTTTTCTAGTGAAGCGACAACATTTAACTCATAGAGCTTTCCAAGCATACTCACCGAGCTAACAATGGATTTATCCAAACCTGAAATAATGATTATTTTAGACTCAACATTTTGTTGCGACATCATACTCAAGAGTTCAAATCCATCGCCATTGGGCATCATGATGTCCATAATCACCAAATCAAATGATGCGTTTTGCATTTTGCTCATTGCATCGAACGCATTTTCTGCAAACTGTACAGATGTTTTTTTATTAAATAAAGAGACCGCATTTTTAATGACCTCTCTCGATAGTTCAACATCGTCAACAATCAATACTGTGTTATTCATTCTCTTCACCTTTATAGTTTGCAATAATATCCATCCAAGTGCGTTGTGATTTCATTTTCTTTGAATCCAAGTTCATGACCTTCATTGATCTATCGTTACTTCTTACACTTCGATACTCGCAGCCCAATGAAAAAAACAGATCAAAAATCCTTTTGCTTTTCAGTAGTATATAAAGCTCTTTATCTGGATTTAAGCTTTGTAGATACTTGTACGCCTCTCTGCCCATTGTGTCTGTAAATGACGAATAATGAGTGCAGTTAAAAGTAACAACTAAATGTGCTCTATCTTCTTTAGATACTAAGACTTGCTCCAAAAAATCTGCTGCAAGATTATAGTTAGCACTTAATAAGTGTCCGATTAATTGCCCATTAACCGTGACGAGCGTTAACTCTCCAGAATATTGATTTATTATTTTTTCAATAATTACCTTTCTACTCATACCTAAATCTTCTAAATTACTGAGCATAACGTTATCTTCATATTCAAAGATGACATCAATTAACTTGGTAATCTTCCCAAGAAGGAATGAATTATTTGAGTTAATCACCGTAACTTCTGTTTGGACGTGCATGTTCATATCAATATAACCGTTATTATTAAATTTATTCGTTAACCCTGTGAGAACTGTTTGTGAGTCGTTTGCCTCCCAAACATCAAATATGTTGACTCCAATAAGGTCCAGTAACTCGTTTTGACGTTTTAAGTGGGGAGTTGTTACTCCTCTTTCCCAACGGCTTAGTGTCACAACGTCCAGGTTGTTAAAGTTAGAGTTACTTCTTTGAATCGCATCAACAAAATTAGTTTGAGACAAACCATTATTAACACGAAACGTACGTATAATATTTCCAAACATAGCTTTATTTTCTTATTCGTTATTGTGATTTAGCTTATTTTTAATTAAATACGAACAAAAGCTAAGGGCAAGCTGTGATTGAATAATTTGAAAATGCCCAGCTACTCTCAACACTTATTGGATGATCATAGACAGAACCTTAAGCACTAACATAGACAGAACCTTAAGC
>NZ_JBFRUJ010000040.1:63971-68105 GCF_041474575.1 Vibrio sp. 10N.222.51.C5 | reverse complement strand
AGAATTAAGCATTATCGAGCTATTTCAAGTAGATATGACAAGCTAGAAAGGAATTATGCCAGCATGTTATCGCTGGCATTCATGTTAATGTGGCTACCGATGTATTGTTGAACGCGAAATGTACAGCAAAGATCAACACGCCCTAGTTACCACCTAAAATCTCTCAGTCAGAACACGAAAGAATCTCAATGGCTGAGAAAAGTTGTATTTCAGAGTGCTTACCAACTAAGTGAAAATGTCAGCTCTGATATTTACGCTAAGATCAGCCAAGGGCTCTACCATAATCGTTGGTTAAGCTTGCACTATTACTCTGAAGGGGGGCAACACAGAAAAGATGTCATGCCATTAGGCCTTTCACATCAAAGCAATACATTGATATTGGTGTACCGCCAGAAGGGAGATAAAGGTGCTACTTTTGTTGATGTCAGCCATATTCATAAAGTCACATTATCAACCTTCACGTTTGCTTACCCACAAGACTTTGACTTGCAACATTCAGCATCGGAATACTCCAATACACCGCATGATCGCTATAGACTCGAATTCACCATTACTAAGCAGTCTGGTGAGCACCTATACCAAACACCACTTTCCAACGATCAACGCATTTCCGAATACGATACGTGTCTGCACGTTACTGCTACGGTTTCTAATACACCTCCATTAGTCGCGTGGCTAGAAGCACATAAAAACCACATCACCTTTGTAGAACAACAACCTACACAGCCATCAGTTAAAAGTACCCGATTTCAAACCACTTCTCTAAATAGCGATAGCGGTCTCACTTAGTGCTGCCCCATGCGACACCAGATGCCCAACCTATTGATAACCTGACAACAAACAGGGATGTCACATAGGGTTGCCGTCTTTCTATGTGAACCACTACGACATAGACGGGGAGAGAAGTTCATGACCATTAAAGCGATTCGACCATTACTTAACAAGCACCGTTGCCTAGCTTCATTCAGCTGTGAATATTGCGGGGGTAGCCACAGTTCAACCTGTGACATTTGCGATATGCCTCCATGCCGATGTGCTTGCTAGTACCACACGTTTAATACCCACCATTAGCGGTTTACGAAAGTAAGCCGCTTTTGTTTTCTATGCATTTATCCCTGCAAACCAATCTATTAATAAAAAGGAATTTCCTATGAAAAAGACGTTAGTTTCTGTGCTTATTGCAAGTGCAACCCTTGCTGGTTGCGGCGGTGGTGGCTCATCTGAGCCTTCACAACCATCCAAATCTACGTTGTTATCCGGTCGTGCTATTGATGGTTATATCGTTGGTGCCACGGTTCATTATGATTTTAATTCAAATGGTGTTGTCGATCCTGATGAACCATCGGCTATCACCGAGGCTGGTGGTGTGTTCACTATTGAAGGTGACATCACAGAAGAGCAACAAGCCTGTCTTGAATACGTCCCAGTGATCGCAGATGTGCCTGTCGGAGCTATTGATGAAGACTTAGGGGAAGTGACTCAAGCTTATGTACTTAATCTCCCACCAGCGTTCACGTTGCCTGAAGAGGTAGCGAATGGCTCCGTTAACATTACGCCACTCACCACAATGTTGTGGGAGTCAGCGAAACAGACGGTTGAAAGAGAGCAAGGAGAAGCGTATAGCTGTGAATTAGTGAAAGACAATGAACAAGTCCGCAATGCCATAAAAGACGCCATGCGTAACGTAGCGGGTGATTTAGTTTGGCATTTCAATATCTCAAAGGAAGAGCTGTGGAGTGATTACATAGCGAATGGTAACAGTGCGGTCTACGGCATAGCTGAGCAGCTTATGGCATCCATTCAACTTTCATTTGAAGAGACTTATGAATTGTCGCTTCAGTACCCGTATGCACATATCAATGTAGCTCACTATCTTAACGATCCAACGGACAGGCAACGTCAAGATGATGAACAGTTGTGGTACAAATCGATTTCCATACGTCAAGGTAGCTTTTGGTCTGAATCCGTCTATGCGGTAGATGATAACTGGCTACCCGAACGTTTGATTAGAAACTACCTACAAGAAGACACTATCACTGACTTTGGTACGGTGGGTTATGTAAATGAATACCGCAACATGAGTTCTGATCCAAGCTTTGATGATTACATTTGCAGTAAATCAGAAACCTTACTTTCAAAGGTGGCTGACACTGACAACCAATACGGTATGGAGAACAAGTCATCGTTCTACGATCTTAGTGAGCTGGAGTGTAATGAGGTTAGTTTGAGTGATACAGCTGATAGCCAATACATGACGCTTTCGACTGCGAGAGTGAGTGGTGTATACGATGAAGAAGGGAGCTGCTACAAGTGGAATACGGTGCCAAGCGAGTACGCGCATTGGTTAGGCTTCAGTACTGATGTGGAGAGTATCAACGTTGATGCCTTCAATGCTGATATCGCGGTACTACCACAAGTTTATGGTGTTCAAGATTCTGTAGGAGCTGATTGGTGGGAGCATACAAGACGCTACAAGGAAGGAGAGAACAATGTGTCTGAGCATCGAACTAATACGCCGGCTGAAATGCCCAATGGAGATATGGTGTTACATCACCGATTCATATCTTACCCTAATGGGACATTCAAGTATGAGTGTGACAGTGGTGATGGTTGGTATGACTGTACCGAGTAACTACGTTTAGGTTAGCGGCATAGAAGGGAGCGGCAGCTCCCTTTTGATACTCAAAACACGTCTTTGTCGAGTAGACGACACTTGTTACCAAGTGCCGCCCCTCTAAGAACCGTACGTGCAACTTTCACTGCATACGGCTCAAGCCTCCACTAAGGCATCATTGATACCCAGCAACTTATAACGCAGTCGGGACAGGCTCTTTCCAAGAGTTACGAGCTAGCCTTTTAGATTTTCTCTTCACCAAATATTCTTGGTATTGAGGGTCAAAAGGGGTCGCTGCATTCCTGATTTTTACGTGTCGCTCGATGGGCACTTTAGCTATTTGGAACAGATTGAAGTGACAGTCCATGTCCATTATTTTCTGCCAACCGTGAAATTGCCACTGGCCTTTACGATTGAGAAAATACTTATGAACAACCCAGTCTTTGGACTTGGTTGGATGACGTCTAACTGCCCAGTGCCATAACGCTTGGAATAGTTTGTGGCCGACATACCCGAATACTTGTTTAGCAACACAGTGGCGATAGTAATTCGCCCACCCTCTAAGTTTCGGATTTATCAACTTGATAAGATCGTTAACAGGGATGGTTGCGTGCTTTTTAATAAGTTCACGTAGATTTCTAAGGAACAACAGCGTGTTAGATTTGCTCGGTTTAATGAGCAATTTCCCTTTGTACTTCCTGTGATTGAAACCCAGAAAGTCAAAGCCATCATCAATATGAGTGACCTTCGTTTTCTCTTCGGAGAGGGTTAACCCTCTTTCTGCCAGAAAGTCAGCAATCAACGGTTTGATATCGTTCACTAGCACTTCCTTTGAAGAGCAGGTGACCACGAAATCATCCGCATAACCAATAAAGTTGGCCCTAGCACCCATTTTCAGAGCTGTAGATTTTATTTGTTGCTCTATTCCCGCGAGAGTCATTAGCATCAAGGTTGGAGATATTATTCCACCTTGAGGTGTACCCTCATCGGTATCATAGAACAGACCCTTATCCACATAGCCAGACTGTAACCATTGCTCTAACATACGTTTATCTACCGTGATATTGTCCATAAGCCATTGATGCCCGATTTTGTCGAAGCAAGCCTTAATATCTCCCTCAAGAACCCATTTCGCTGATCGCTTTAGAGCCAAACATTTGAAACACTGACTGACGGCGTCAGCCGTACTGCGATTTGGCCTAAACCCATAGCTATTGAGGTCGGCAAGCGTTTCGGACACTGGTTCTAATGCTAGAAGGTGGAGGGCTTGTTGCGCTCTATCAATCATGCATGGAATACCCAATGGCCTGAGCTTACCGTTCTTTTTGGGGATGTAGATACGTTTGAGTGGTTTTGCAGAGTAAGCCTTGCGGCTCAGTTGATTGACTGCTTTCATACGGCGTACATCTGTGTTCCAGGTGACACCGTCTATTCCAGACGTTTTACTGCCTTTATTCTGAGAGACTCGCTTAACCGCAAGAAGCTTGGCTGAGCGAGAATGAGTCAAGAGCCACTGTAAG
>NZ_JBFRUJ010000040.1:0-63256 GCF_041474575.1 Vibrio sp. 10N.222.51.C5 | reverse complement strand
CTTACAGTGGCTCTTGACTCTCGTTGCTTTTGCGATACGCATTTGAAGCTTCAATACGTGTGCTTCAACGGATTTCCAGTCGATGGACTGCCATTGAGCGCCGTCAGAAGATGCACTAATCTCTTTCGAGATCACCATTTGCTTTTCTCCTTGAATAAAGTTCTTCAAATTCTCTCGCAATGGGAGACCAGTCGGAAGTGGGCTCACTTTCGTGATCAGACATAAGTCTGTATCTGCATCATTACAATGCAGCTTTCGCTTTTTCCGACCTCCTATACCTGCATCACTATCGGCCACAAAGGCTTTCCCAAAGGGAGTGATACAGGCTTACCCTGTTCCGTATGTTACGTAAAATGTCAGCTTAGATGCCCACTATAGTGCGGAGAGTACGGCGACCACGAAAAAGTACTGTCCAACCTCTTTCCAACTCTCATTGCCTTTTGGCCACAGCGTATTAACCACTTCCGCTGCTTCATCATATAACGCACCTTGAATGGATTCACATACGTTCATCATACTGACTACCTAGCACTTACCCGAATTGTGGTTTTCAGGAGGAACGTCCTCTCACGATTCTTTTCCCACTCAGCCCAACGGCCAAGTTTCGTTACATTGTCCGAGCCGCTGCTTTATTCAGGCTCGTAGGTTCATCTGGTGATACAGATGGTTCACTCGTTAAGCGGTGAACAACGCTTCATACGACCTCAGGTCGCACGGACAGAAATGAGTTAGAGAGCTTTCAATTCTTAGACGATTTAACAGAAACGTATAACGTTAGTTTATCTAGTTTCCCCTAAATGATTGAAATACACATTCAATAACACTTTGTAACCGTTATTTCCTAATCTAGACACCTTAACGTTAGTAAACTAAAAATTCCAAAAACCATTATAAAACGATAGATTCAATCAATGAAAAAACTAACTTTAATCACCGCATCAGCACTATTATTAGGATGTGATGGCGGTTCAGACTCAGGCAATCAAGATACAAGAGGCATTGCCAACGTAAACACCAAAGATGCTGTTGTTTTTATGCAGCAAGCTCAAACAGGTGCTCGTTCTTCGGATATCCAAACTTGTGGTGATTACTTCACTCAAGTAGGCGAGCAAGGACATAACCAACCAGACATCTCTAACCTCTTCGACTTTCACTACGTTGCGGGTGCAACCAAATGTGAAATAGAAGAAACAGTAGCAAGCCAGAACAACCTCTTCCTTAAAGGTGCATTTATTGGGTTTGAGCTGAAAGCTGATGGTAGTGGTGATGTATCACTTGTGGATTCATGCGTAATCCTTAAAGTCCCAATGCACAACAGCGAAAAAGGCGGTGGTATCGAATGTATTGCTAGGGGCAATGATGACGATGATCACAGCATTCATGTAATCAACTCAGGCATGTCAGTTGATAAGAATGGCACTTTACGATTCATCCGACACATCCATCCTGAAAGACGATCATGGTTGATGGAGTACGATGAGAACATTAGTGACGTGAAAACACTGGTTGAGCTTAATTTCAAGCGAGAGAGAGCTGGTCAACCTGAGAGTTACATCACTTACTCCACTGACGGTGATAAAACAATCATCGTTGGTATTGGTGATGTTTACTATGATAGTGAGCCACAGAATTACACCGCAGTAGGCTTGTATAATGACGGAGTAATGAACTATTACCATACCACTATGGATTTCATCGTACATGCTGACTTGATTGGTGATTGGGCATTTACTTACGAAAAGAAAGATCGAACTACGATTACAGACTTAAGCTCAAACAGCAACTACGGTGACAACGTCGGCTCGATAGACTTCTATGGCAATGATCGAGTTTACGAACAGAATGGTGAAATCTTCACTTTAGTTAAACCCTCTAGTAATGAGGCTTATTCAAGCACCAAGAGTCTTAGCTCAATTAACCCAGAAACTGGTGAGACAACACCTGTAATGTCAAATGATCACTATGATTTTTACAATCTCGCTGAATCTGATTTAAACGGTGAAAGTGTTCACTGGGTAGTCTATATTGATAAGGGTGGTGACCATTTAGCTAGGAAGATCGGGGTTTTAGGTGATGACTTAGGTTTAAAGGAAGGGTTCGAGGATTTACTGGGTGGCAAACTGGAATATGCACAAGTACCATCCCTTACACCTGTCGTTGGTGGTATGAAGGTTCATACTAGCGGCGATAAAGCTCAAACCTTTTACCTATCAAGCTTCGATGGTCAAATTATAGATGCAGAAGATACTCTAAATGATCTGAAGGCACTGACCAGAATTCAAGAAGAATTCTAATAAGCCTTCATTCGTCAATTCCCCGAAACTCGTTTTGGGGCAAAAGCTTGTTAGAAAATACGCATAGAAGGAAGCCATTACAGCCTCCTTCTATACCATGTCTTACTCAGTGCTATCTCGCTCACCAATTCGCTCTAACACCCAATCTGTCACCTCTTCTTCTACCCATGCCACTGAACGACAACCTAATGACACTGCTTTTGGAAATTGGCCTTCGCTCATGTACTTGTAGATAGTAGATCGTGCAAGGCTGGTTAAGGACATGACTTCTTTTAGTTTGATTAATCTCATGATGAATTCCGGTTAGTTCAACTCATGAGATAACGAGAATGTGCAGTTAATTACTTCACTGCGTAAATCACCACACTCCAACTTTTTTCAACCACACATTACCTTTCTGAAGCCAGCTAGTCGCAGGTTTCCATTTATGCACTTTTCTTAAAATCAAACTAAGCAGGAGGCACTTATGCCATTTGTTTTTATTGCTGGCTTTATCGTTGGCGCAGGCTTGTACCACATAAACAAGGAGGCGAATGGTGAATCCCCACCAACCTACTAAGACACTAATAGAGTTGTTCATCTATGGCGTTGTGAGTGGTTACAACTGGGCTAAACAACAAGATAAACAGCGACCATAACCTAAAGCGGCCCAGCGTAGTTGGGCTGCTTCTATGGGGAGGGATTCCATTATTTTTTAGCCACATATTACTTGGATGCACATACCTTTAACGCACAAGAAGGAAAGTACATGCATTCAAATCATTACACGCCAAACGAACCTACAGAGCTTCGTCAAATCCTAGAGACCGCTGCAACTATGCTCGCAGCCAAGTATGCTCGGGCTGGCTCATTCACCAGCCCTGAAAACACTAAGCAATATCTACAGATGAAACTGGCGCATTACGACAGAGAAGTGTTTGCCGTGATGTTTCTTGATAATCAAAACCAACTAATTGAATACAAGGAGATGTTCTTTGGCACCATCGATGCCGCTAGCGTCTATCCAAGAGAAGTCGTTAAAGAAGGATTACTACTCAACTCGGCGGCGGTGATCTTTGGTCACAATCATCCATCTGGCTTGCCTGAGCCCTCACAAGCAGATCGTAGGATCACTCAACGTCTCTCTGATGCTTTAGCATTGGTTGATATCCGAGTATTGGATCATGTCGTCGTAGGTGAGCAATGTGTGTCTTTTGCTGAGCGAGGTTTGCTATGAGCCAAACCACACCGCATCGACTGCTGGTGGAATACCTTAATGCTCTTGTTGAGCAATTAGATGTCCCGACCTTTGCTACACGTATCGCCCTTAACTTTCGAGTATCGAACTACTACCAAGATCGTAGTGGTTTTCATCCTGTAGAGATCCAACTCAATAGATCAACAAACCAATCAAACGGTAGTCATTGGAGCATCGTCTTTGTGACTAGCTTTGCTTACTCAGATGAGCAAACCGAAAAGCTGGAGGTCGAGCTTTACTTCAATTTCTTACGTGGATGGTTCTATCAACCGGACATTGAATGCTGTGAACTCCACCAGCCACAAGTAACCAGTCTATATCAAAGCTATGAACGGTCTTTCCTCAAGCAAATCCAACAAGGCTCCTTTGACGGTATCCAAGCAACACTCGTCAATGTCGACACGCCCACTGAATCATCTATCGCATAACCACTAACCAAGGAGGCATACCATGCCAGCCGCAACCAAAATTCAAACGATGCAGTTTCACCCTTGTGTGCTGCCTATCTCAACTCGCTTTCATAACGCTATTACTAAGCAGGTTCAGGAGGCGAGTCTTGATTACTATTCAGATACCTTAACCATTAACTTTCGTGATACAAGCTATAACGCTGAAGCTGGTGGGCATCATCCAGTAGAAATCATGATCCGTAATGACGGCGATAAATGGCGACTCTGTTACATCACCGATTTTGCCTATTCTGGAGGTGTCTATCCAGAGCTAGCCGTCGAGCTTGATTTCAATATTGAGAGCAACATATTCAGGCAGATGTTTTTAGCACCTTGCGCTTTAGCACATCGAGAAGTGAAATCTTTCTATCGAACATGGGAAGGTAACTTTTTGGAGTATTTATCTGATGGTGTGTTTGACCAAATCAAAGTCACCAAGAGCTGAAAAGCATCCAAGTTCCCATTTTAGCAATTTGGGAACTTGCCAACCCTTATGGAACAAGGCTTTTCGTTTCTGGCTTGCTTTGAAGTTCCTCTAATCATCATTTTCATCGAAAAAAGGAAGCTGCGTTATGGCAGAAGTTCAAGCGGTGAAAAACCGTGACACTATCCAGCTCATCGGCCACTTATTAGAAATACGGCATAGTAAGCAAATGTCAGATATCTGGAATGTGGGTATCAATCTCGCTTTACGGATTTCTGATTTACTGGCGATTAAGTTCAGTGACATCGAAGAAGACCGTTTAACCATCCGTGAGTCAAAGACGGGCAAAGTGGCCCAGATTGCATTAAACCCAAGAAGCTTAGAAATCATCCTCCGCATTAAAAAGGAGAATCCACACCACATTTACCTATTTCAATCTTACCGAAACCAACAAGCGATGAACAAAGCTGCCAACCCATTGAGTCGTCGAGCGGTTAGCCAAGCGTTCTCGTCGATTGGTGAAGAGATTAGTTTTCCGTTGGGGACTCACTCAATGCGAAAGACCAGAGGCTACCACCTCTACAAAAGCACCAAAGATATTGCGCGGGTGATGCGTATGCTTCGCCACAGTTCAGAAGGTGTCACACTGCGCTACATTGGTGTGACACAAGATGATATTGATAATGACTTTAGGGAGTTAATTCTGTGAATACAAAAAAGACAACACCCAATCCATCTTCAAACTGCCGCTTAACTCGAATGTGTGAAGTTGATTAAAAGAGGCAATTACCTACCTATTTTTATGTTCAAACACGCTTTTAAGCACAAACTAATTATAACTGCTCTGAGAATGCTCTAGATTTTTAGTGTGGACGTCCACACTAAAAATCTACAATATAACCTTTCCCAGTTGAATTTAGTTCGAGATAAAAAGTTTTAATCGCAGCGAGGGGGAAGTAGCCTAGTCATTCTAAGTAAACCCTCTCACCAAAGAGTAAAACGCTTTTATTCGTCCCCTTCGGGCAACGTTTGCTGGTCAACACGCCCTACGCCTCAAACCCATACTTTGCTTAAACAAAAGCTACCTCGTATTTTTTCACTGACTCTTCGTAGAATTTACCTTTTTCTTGCAGTGAGCTCTTAGCTTCGGCTGACACTTTCACCAAGTCACAATCAGCAGCCATCATTGCAGAATTAATAATATTTTTTTGACGTTCGGTACTGAACTCTCTTTTAAAGTAAGTCAGTTTATTATCACTAAAACACCCTTTCACGAATTCAGTGAGTTCTTCATCATTTTGCAACCATGTAGACCGTCGGAGTAACTCTTTTTCTGGTGAAGTAAACATAGACTTCAGCCGAGTCATAGCGCTTGTGGTATTGCCTTCAAACTCATAAACAACCACTTTTTTATCTGCACTCGAATAAGCATTAGAAGCTCCCACATCTGAAACTAGATGGCCAGATTGTGGGCCAATGCTTGCTTTCCCTCTTAACTCTTTATCCGTGGAAATACTTTCAGAGCGTTTGCTACCAGAATATATGGTTACTTTCTTAGCACCTGCTAAACGAGCTGCATTGACTAATTCAGTATCTTGGCTGGTCAAAAATGAATCATCAAAAAAATTTGATACTGAAATCAACTCTCTTTGCTCGCATCGAGCTTGTGCTGGGTGCTCTATCAAAAACTCACCGACCACTGAACTGTTTATCACATAATTCTCTGGCAATGAGTCAACGTTTATATAGTCTAGGGATAATGTGCTTCGAGGTTCCTCATCGGTTAACATGAACAACTGTTGATCCGGTAAACCTTCAAACATTAACTTCATTCTGAATAAAAATGCTTTTTCACAATGAGTATGCTGGTCATTAGCGCTGATGACTTCCTCAATGAAAGCCTCCCAGCTCCCTTCCTTCTTTTTAATTGCTCCCCAATACCGATGAAGTTCAGCGATACTCAATGGCTCTTTAATCTTTAACTCTTGCAAACTTTTAGAGGAGGGATATTCCATTTTTTCATTATCTATATAATTTTGAATAATGGACTTCTCCTTTTCACACATATCACCATCGGCATAAGCAGCAGAGGTAGCTAGTTGCACAAGAAAACACAATTCCCTTTCTTGTTCTTTAGTTAATGACTTTTCAGTTACATCCCGTGCGGAACTAGTCTTTTTTTTATCATTTCCCGAAAAATATTTGTATGTTAGTGCACCTGCGGCAGCGGCGGCAATAAATGGCAATGGCATCAATTCACTCCTTGTCAAATTGTTATGCGTGCAATTGTATTTTAATTGTAATTTTATAACAGCCCAGTTATAAGGATTTGTGACAACTAACCTGCTATAAGGGGACGTCTAACCTTACTCACTATCAAGAAGAAAAGCAGAGGAAAGCGTGCTAACGCATTTGATCAAACATCTTCCTGACAAGATAAACTCGAAGATTAGTTCTGCCTTAAATCAGTCCCTTTCTTGGATTACTGCATCCAAAGTTACGGCGACCATCACCAAGTATCTTAGTCTCAGCCTTTGCCAAGTAAGCTAACCTAACCGCTACCTCACCTAAGTCTTTCTGAAATCGTGCTGGTGGGTGATTACGGTTCAACGTATACATTGGACGCTCAGGGATATGAACTAACCCTTCAACCTCATCTGTCGTAAGCCCTAATGCACTAGCCCATGCTCTGTTTACCATACAAGCAAGAGTACCTTCGTAATGAAGCCTACCAAATGGATAGTAACCATCCTGATTGACCGCTAATGCCACATGGTAATGTTCATTGTGACTGGCGTTACGTTCCCTTACCCAAACGTAATTTAACGGACACGGGTAGATACGCTTCCCTTGTCTGGCTTTATTCATCTGGTCGAAATGCATCTGAGTTTTCAAAGAGGCTATAAACCGTTTCATCAAATCAACATCGGTATTCACATAGCAGGTCGGTACATCACGCTCTAAAGGGTTGTCAGAGTTCAAACCATTGTTAGGTATGCGTAGATCAATTCGAGCGATGAGTGCTCTAGGATGGATCGCTAGGGCTCCCATAACAATGTCATTGATACGGGTAAGGTGACGTTGGTTTAAAGAACCATACTGAGCTGGGATTTGAGCTAATTGAAACATGTTCATGAAAATCTCTCCTATGTGTTATTTGATTTCACATAGAAAGAGAATGATGCATAACAATTTACATAAAACCGTTCTGCCGTAGCAGTGAGTGAATCTCTATTGCCTATGGCTAGAGATCTTAACCGACACAACAACATGTACTGCATTCATCAGTAGTGTGGCTACTGAGTGTTGTACTGCTAGTAATGCTCTTATAAAGAGTGTTTGTTAAGTAGCTATATTACTAATCCACTGAGAGCACTGTTTCTTTCAGGGCTGTAGTACTGGAGTCATGTCGATGGAGAGCCAAAGATTAGATCTAGCTAAGGTGTTCTGGATCGTAGTCACTCTGAAGTTATGCACTTCAATGAAAATACATTCAATTATTAGCTAGTACGTCTAATGACTTAAAATTATATCAATCCCATTTCCCCTTGCTGAGTATGGTAGGACTTTGTAAGTGCCTTGTTCTGGTAAATTATCAGAGAGCTCTCTGTTCACAGTAATCACATTTTTGGCTTCGATAGCTTTAGCCCATGCCATATGTACAACTAGATCAACCAGCTCCTTTGCTCCGGCTACAACATCGATATCATGAACTTCAGTGTCCAAAGCTTCATTAACTAAGGAGTCTTCATTGTAATTGCATTGGAAGTCTGTATTTTTTTTATGATGATGCATCACAGACTTTGGTAGAAACCTGTCTGCTATTGAATCAACAAGGTCATCATCGGATAACAATTTATCTGGTACCTTTCCTGAAATAAGAGAGCTACCATCAATCGCGTCCCAGTGCTGGTTTAGCAAGTAAGAGGCAATATCATTCACTCTAAGCTCTATATGACCAGCCAGCAGCTTTCCATTTTCTCCTTTAAAGAAGTGTCTTACTCGGCAGGCATCAATACTGACTTCCACGGATGCAATTAAAGATGATTCGTAAAATGCGTTGAGAGGGGGCTCTGTTTGATTGTGCATTGACTTTTGGCTTATCACCGAAGAAATGACCACCTCTGACAAGCTCGCTGTCATAATCAGATTTTGCTGAGAGAGGCGATCTCCGTGAACTTGTTTTTGAAATGCTGAGTGCCAGATATTTAGATAGTACTGTGTTGATACATTCCCCATCAGTTGAGGGATAGTGCCACCGGGTTCAACCTTGTGAATAAGCCCTAATGAACTTAATCGTTCAACGTGCGATTTCACTCTTTCTTTATTCATACCGGTAATTTCGGCGATTTTTGCACGTCCAAATTCAGATACATGGCCAAAGTCATCACTAAAATGCAGCAGAACAAGAAAAACCAGTTTATTAGCTAGTGATGGTTTTTTTGCATTGTTTAACAAACCTTCATAATGAATAAATGTCGAACTCAACTTTAAAAAGGGAGCGCTCACGTGCATACCTTTAGCATTACGATTACGTGGAAGAGTGACATGGTATCGGTAGCTGTTCCCACCCTTACTTGTCTCAAATGAATCCCTACAAAGCAGTCTTACTTTCTCTAGCTGCTTAACTGATTTAGTAAAAGTACTGCTACTTATTCGCAGGCATGAGCACAACTCACGACTAGCGAGTGTCGTTTGCCAATTATCACACCGAGTAAGAATAAGTAGTTTAATCCAGAGCATTTTAGCTTCTGGTGATGCTTCAAACTTCTGGCTATTCTCATCGATATACAGCAAAGCTCTTGAGAGTATTTCGACCTCTTTCATGGCGTAATCCATCAATATTCCTAATTTTACCAGTAGGTATTTAGAGTTCAAATACTGTATCACATTACACGGTGCGGAAATGCGTAATGACTATTTCTGGTGATTAAGTCACGAACGGTATTCCATTACTGTGGCAAAGTATGAGCTGTGTTTATAAATGGTGTTATGAGTATGGGACGTAGAAGTAATGCTAAAAGCTGGTTAACTGGTTCTCTGAAACAAGAAGAGTGGGCAGCAGAATATTTGATCAAAAAAAAGATTCTTTGGGATACCGGTTTAGCCAATTCAGCATCCAGAAGTACAGCCTCAGCAATAGAATACTTAAAAGATTTAAATGAATCGATAAGTGACAATAAGTTACTGTTACAGCAAGCAAGTAGTGCTTGGCGTGCTCAAAAGAGTAGGAAGGATAATAAACAAATCAACATATCCATTTCTGAAAATTCGTACAATATCGCTGTCCAATTAGCCAAAAGTAATGGGTATTCGATCAAGGCAATGGTTGATCTTCTTATTACTGAAAGCCAAAACAAGATCGAAGAGTTGGAGAGGTTAAAGAAAATAGAGCCAGAGTACACACAAGCCTGTGAAACAATAAAAGAGCAAGATACTCAAATAGAAGAATTGGATACTGAGCTTTCAAAGCTAAGGAAGGCTAACGACGACCTAAATCCCTCAGTATCCACTGTTCACGAAAAAGAAAAATCATCGACTCTTCAAGAGAAAATCATTTCTGCACAAGATGAACCTACGCTGCATGAGAGCCCTAAAACCACAAATCAAAAAGTACATACCAACCATTCTAAAAGAAAAGCCTCAAAGAAATGGCAAAGTCCATCATCTAAGCCTTCTAAACCGCTATGGCAAAGATAACAAATACTCAGTATCTAAGCTGACTCAATAGTTGATATGGGGACAACGTTACTAGCACTCAGTGCGTATAGCTTATCCCCCCAAGCTTGGAGCACTGACAGTTGTTCATTTAAATAATCATGGTGATTGTAAACTCGCAACATACCCGGCAGCTGGTGGCCTACCGCTTTCTCTACAGCCACAATATCGAGCCCCATCTCACTGCATCGACTAATAAAAGTCCGACGAAGGTCATGCGGTGAGAAATGTTCGATATCTGATGGAAGATTACGCTTAATAAGTGCTCGTATCGCTGATGGCTCTTGAGTTTTATCTGAAGAGATTTGGGGCCAAACCAACTCCCATTTGTTTGATACAAACTTACGTTGCTCTTGGAGCTGCTCAATCAGATAGTCACTCAACGGTACTTTACGACTCTCTGGGCTCTTCGTATGTCGCTCTTCAGAGCTAGCAGGCAGCAGCCAGACCTTTTCATCAAAATCCAATTCACTCCAACGCATTTCAAGTACAGCACTTATACGCTGACCACACCCAAGCAAAAAACGTATCAAGCGAATATTCGCTGGATCTGTGCGCCAGTCATCTAAGCTCGACAACAATACTTTCAATTCAGAAAAGCTAAGGTTTCTCTTTGTCACATTTGAGCCACCACCAACATCTTTTGCTTTTAATTGCGGTGCTGGGTGCCTATCAATCATATTCAAGGCTAAGGCATGATTGATCACCTGATTAATGATTTTGTGACAAACCCCAATAGCTCCAGCCATACGTTTTCCATCTTTATCCACCTTTGCATCAAACACTTTATTAAGGTCGATAATATTCAAGTCAACTAGGTTGATATTACCTATGTAGGGTTTGATATCACGCAGGTAGATAGCTCTAGACTGGGAACTGCGAAGTTGCTTTGATAAACGCTTTTCATCAAAGCTAACAAATGCATCATCAAATGTACGTGCTTCTTCTTGCTCTCGACGCTCTCTGAGTAGCTCTATTTTAGGGTTTTTATTGTTCTCTAACCAACTGCGATAGCGCCCGGCTTCCTTCCTTGCCTGATCCAGCGTCATACCTGTATTTGGCTTTAGTTGGACGTAACGGCCCATAGATATTTTGTCGTGCTTTTTACCAACTTGAAAACGAAATGTCCAAGTCATCGTACCCGTAGGGCGAACTCGAATATTCAATCCCTCAATTTTCTTATCAGGAATTAGATACTCTTTCTCTTTTGGTTTTAATGCTTGCAATGTTGCATTGCTACTAATTCGCTTTGTCATTATCAGCAACTCCTACCATTCGGGGTACGGCTCAGGGTACGGGGATGTGTGAGTTTTCATTGTACCCCTGAGGATACCCATGGACAACCAACAAAATCAAAACCATAAAAAACAACACTTTAATAGTAAAAAGTAGAACCACACGTACACTGATGGACACTATCATCCATTTACGCACCACATGGAAGCTGGCGTATTCCTAGAGCGTAAAGCGTAAGTATCGCTTTCAGGTCTAAGCCAAACAGCAGATACAAAAAAACGAGCCCATTGGCTCGTTTTTTTAATTTCTAAATCAGCTTAAGCAGTTTTGCCGATAAAGCCGAGTTTCTTACCTACCCATGCAAGAAGCAACATCGCGACAATAATCGCAAAGAAGTTTGAGCCAGCATCAGGGTGTTGTGCCTTCACAAAAGCCGAGTGGCCAAATGCACCCACGAAGAAACAAGCTAAACCTACTAGTGGGATATCTTCAGATACTGGGTTAGTTAGGTACTCTTGGTAAAGCGCTTGTACAGCCAAAACTAAAGCGATAAGCGGGAAAATAGAGAAGCCCACTTCGCTCATTGTTACCCAAGATAACAATGCATCACCACACACACCGGCTACAACAGCAAGTACGAGTGTTTTTCTTTCAGAACCACGGTTTACAGTATTATTTTCATTCGACATTATTCAATCCCGCCTTTTAATCGGTTACGTTCACGTTCTTTACGATACCAA
This sequence comes from Vibrio sp. 10N.222.51.C5, assembly GCF_041474575.1. Taxonomy (NCBI): domain Bacteria; kingdom Pseudomonadati; phylum Pseudomonadota; class Gammaproteobacteria; order Vibrionales; family Vibrionaceae; genus Vibrio; species Vibrio sp. 10N.222.51.C5. The sequence goes on along the minus strand of NZ_JBFRUJ010000040.1, from coordinate 51,158 downwards.
AAAGCCCCTTTGGCCATCATTCGCAATTGCATGATCAAGCGTTCAGCCAGTTCATCTCGCTGACGTCGATCTAAATCTAATGCTTCTGCCCCTGAGTTGAAGACCAAGATAACGGAGGCTTCAGCTTGAGTAAAAGCTTCGTCCCTTGTCATGCCAGTCGTTATCAAATATTCGGTTAACTCAGCAGAGAAGTGCTGTATCTCACGAGCTACCGCTGCACGAAACTCAAATGAAGTTCCTGAGCGCTCTCGCAATAACAGTCTGAATACGTTAGGGCTGCTTTCAATGAATTCCATAAAGGTTTCAACCGATGTACGAATCACACTGCCTTCTTTTACTATGCGTTGCCTAGCTTGACGCATTAACTGGCGCAGCAGTAAGCCACCTTCATCAACCATGGTTAAGCCAAGCTCATCCATGTCTTTGAAGTGACGATAAAAGGAAGTCGGTGCTATTCCAGCCTCACGAGCGACTTCTCTCAAGCTTAGATTGGAAAAACTACGATCGGCGCTGAGTTGGCTAAATGCTGCATCGATTAAGCTGCGACGAGTTTTTTCTTTTTGCTGTGCGCGAATGCCCATTGGTTTCATACTTTATCAATTTCTTCTTTTACAGCCTAAACAGGCATGTCTAATACTCTATTCAATATAACGCGAATCACTTATTTATATAAGGCACTCTGGTTATATAAGACACTAAACATACCTCTTTGTTCACGTACCGAAGTAAATACGTTCGAAGAAAAAATTTCAATATCCACGCTGTCATTTGGAGACATACGACATACCAAATATTATTTTTTCGATAACACTGCGTGATCCCACCGACTCTCTGATGCCCTTTTCATGTACCCGAGAACAGAATCGGTTAAAATCTCGCTAAAGCAATGTTAATCAAATATAACAAGGAAGATATCTATGCCGCACTCCAACCACTTTGATGTAATCGTAATTGGTAGTGGCCCCGGAGGAGAAGGGGCAGCGATGGGATTAACCAAAGCCGGGTTGAACGTTGCAATCATTGAGAAAGAGAGCAGCGTTGGTGGTGGTTGTACTCACTGGGGAACAATTCCGTCAAAAGCACTGCGTCATGCCGTAAGTCGTATTATCGAATTCAACAGTAATCCGCTGTTTTGTCAGAACAACAAAAGCATACACTCAACGTTTTCTAACATTTTGGGGCATGCCAAATCGGTTATCGACAAGCAGACTCGATTACGCCAAGGCTTCTACGACCGCAACCAGTGCACGTTGGTCTTTGGTACTGCACGTTTTATCGATACCAACACTGTCTCGGTAATGCAAAGCGATGGCACTGAAGAACATTACAGTGCAGACAAATTTGTTATCGCGACAGGCTCTCGCCCTTACCAACCAGATAACGTCGACTTCCTGCATGAACGTATCTACGACAGTGACTCGATTCTTTCTCTTAAACACGACCCGCAACACATCATCATCTATGGTGCTGGCGTTATTGGTTGTGAATACGCGTCGATTTTCCGCGGTTTGGGTGTAAAAACCGATCTTATCAATACTCGTGACCGTCTGTTGTCATTCCTAGACAATGAAACCTCAGATGCACTTTCTTATCACTTCTGGAACAGCGGTGTCGTGATTCGCAACGATGAAACCTTTGAGAAAATTGAAGGCACTGATGATGGCGTGATCATTCACCTAGAGTCAGGTAAAAAGATGCGCGCTGATTGCCTACTGTATGCCAATGGCCGAACGGGTAATACCGATAAACTGAACCTTGGTGCTGTTGGCTTAGAAGCGGACTCGCGTGGGCAAGTCTCAGTAAATACCAATTACCAAACCAATGTTGACCATGTTTACGCTGTCGGTGATGTGATTGGCTACCCTAGCCTAGCAAGCGCGGCTTATGACCAAGGTCGATTTGTGGCTCAAGCAATTGTGAAAGGTGAAGCTGAACGCCACCTTATCGAAGACATTCCAACCGGCATCTACACCATCCCGGAGATCAGTTCTGTTGGTAAAACCGAGCAAGAACTTACCGCAGCTAAAGTACCGTATGAAGTAGGACGTTCTTCATTCAAACACCTAGCTCGTGCTCAAATTGCGGGTAAAGACATTGGTAGCTTGAAGATTCTGTTCCATCGCGAAACCAAAGAGATTTTAGGTATCCACGTGTTTGGTGAGCGTGCCGCTGAAATCATCCATATCGGACAAGCGATCATGGAACAGAAAGGTGAAGCAAATACCATCGAGTACTTTGTGAATACAACCTTTAACTATCCAACGATGGCGGAAGCTTATCGTGTTGCAGCACTCAACGGGCTTAACCGTTTATTCTAGATAAAGAACCAATAGGAGTATTTGACCACCCATAGGCCAAATACATAAACAGCAAGCCACGCGCTTGCTGTTTTTATTTAAAACACTGAATATTAAGGCATTGATAGTAATTAGATCATGATGTTCTAAATACCCCTTTACCTGTACAGCCTCATTTACTCTCCACAAACAGAGCCCTCAGAGCTAAGCGAGAAACTCCCCTTTCTTCCACTGAGAAACAAACAACACACCAAGACCAATTCCGCGCATTGCCATAAAGCTCAGCATCGCTAACCACAGCGCATGGTTCTCTAAACCTGATGCTAAATAGAAAATCGCGAAGAAACTACAGGTCGCAACAAACATACTATTGCGCATATCCTTGCCCTTGGTTGCTCCAACAAAAATACCATCCAACAAGAAGCACCACATAGACACCAATGGCATTGCGATTAACCACGGTAAATACACCTCGGCTTGACTCTTCACGTCTGGGATTGTGGTGATCATATTGATTAAGCTCGAGCCAACGAGTGCGAACACTATGGTCAGTACCAAACAAATATTGAAGCTCCAGAAGAAAGTTCCAATCAATGACTGGTTCAGCTCATCTTTGTCTTTCGCGCCTATCGCCTTACCGACCATCGCTTCCATTGCGTAGGCAAAGCCATCCATCCCATAAGAGATGATCATCAAGAAACTCATCAACACGGCATTGGCCGCAACAACATCATCGCCAAAGCTTGCACCTTGGAAGGTCATGAAAGTGAAAGTCGCTTGTAGGCATAATGAACGAAGAAAGATATCGCGATTCAATTTCACGAAACGACTCAAACCTTGGCTGGTTTTCTTAAGCAGATCCCATGGCGATGGTAACTGCTTCTTCGCCCAGATTCGGTAAACACAAATTAGGCCAAATGTTAGACCGGCATAATCAGCCATTACAGATGCCAATGCAGCACCTTCCACTTGCCACCCTAAGCCGATAACAAAAACGATATCCAAAACGATATTGGTGATATTGGTGATGATCACCATCCACATTGGCGCTTTGGCGTTTTGAGTCCCGAGCAGCCAACCTAGAATCACAAAGTTAGTCAGCGCGGCAGGTGCACTCCAAGCGCGGATTGAGAAATATTGCTGACCATAGTGCTTAACTTGATCACTGGCGCTACTCAATGAGAAAACTAAATCGGCGACTAAACTGTGTAAAAGTAAAAAGACACCAGCAAACCCAAAGGCCATGGTCACGCCTTGCACAAAAACTAAGCCTAGTTGCTTGCCATCATTCGCACCATAAGATTGTGCAGCTAGCCCTGTTGTCGACATACGCAGGAAACCAAGCAACCAAAAGGTCACGCTGATCATTGTGCCGCCCAGCGCCACACCACCTAAATACCAAGAGTGCTCTAGGTGACCGATAACCGCCGCATCGACTAAGCCCAACAGTGGAACAGTAATATTAGAGAGAACCATCGGGATCGCGAGCAACAGCACTTTTTTATGCATCGCCTGATTGGATAGCGTTTGAAAAATAGTTTGGGGATTAAATAACTTCACGATCACCTCTTAGATTAGAGGCGATAGTTTAACCTAGTGGGTGGGCTTTCACTATGTTGTGGAATTTTACTTATACCGGCTATGTGCTCAGTTACTCGAAATACAGAACCGCCAGGGTTACCACTTAACGAGCACTAACTGCGGCGTTAAACGCTTTTTGACCTGAGAGATTTTACAAAGAAGCCGCTGCCACAATTTCCAACGATTGCATTGTTGGTCTAGGGGAGAAAACGCTTTTACCCATTGTGCCCATGGCAGCCAATTAAGAACGCTGTCTATTGGTGAAGACAACCCATGAGCATACTTTCCTGAACCAAGTTTTTGCCCCAACGTACTTGAGCTTTTATCTCCAGCTAACACTAAACACGCATGTGCATGAGTAAAGTAGCGGCTCAAAGACTGAATGAAGTGCGCAGTCTGCTGTTCATTGCAATCGAGCAGAGCATGTTCACACACCACCATCACCGATGCTTGCTCTGGGATGTTAAGTTCATCTAACCAAGTTAGGTCATCAACAGAGCCACACTCTAAACGATAGCGTTCATTTTTGTGGAACAAGCGTTGTCGCCAAAGCAGATTCTCAGTTACATCTAACTCAACCCAATGACAGCGGCCATTATCTAAACGGTAGAAACGGGTATCGAGCCCTGCTCCCACGTTAATAATCCAAGCATCTGGGTTATGAGATAAAAACTGTTGAACTTGAGAATCACAAAGTTGAGTCAGTGTCGCGTAAAGGAGTTGCTGTTGGTCGAGTTCTCCGGTAAGACATTCTGGTGCGAGCTGGCAACGCTTGCAGGCTTGAGCTGCGATAGGATCATAAACGAGACCATCATCGGCTAGGCTTTCACGGCTACGAAACCAAAGATGCTGAACAAGGTTCGTCGGAACTTGGAATTCTTGATGTGCAGACGCTTGTTCAGAAGAAGCCTTTTGAACAGAGGAGCGCGGCTTACGAGTAAGCGGCTTCATTTGAGGTTTGGTTGGGTTTGGCATCATCATCTTCCTTGTATCTCGACAAAGAAGATGATAATGAATATCAATTACAATGACAAGTTATTGAGAATAAATATCAATAAGCTGTTTGTACTGACTACATCCAGTCGGTGTTGCGAATAATACCAACCGCAAGTCCTTCAATAGACAAGTGTTGAGATTCTAGATCGACATGGATTGGAGAAAACTCTTCATTTTCAGCATGTAACAGAACCGTTGAACCTTTACGTTCTAGGCGTTTTACCGTTACATCATCATCGACACGAGCCACGACAACCTGACCATCGCGTACATCTTGTGTTTTATGAACAGCTAATAAATCACCATCCATAATACCGATGTCTTTCATACTTTCGCCATTTACACGAAGTAAGAAGTCAGCTTGTGGTTTAAACATGCCTGGATCAACTTGGTAATGCATTTCTACATGCTCTTGAGCCAAGATAGGCTCACCAGCGGCAACCTGACCGATTAATGGTAAACCTTGCTCTTCGTTCGCTGCATCTTCAAGCAAAATACGAATACCGCGAGACGCACCCGGGATAATCTCAATCGCTTCTTTACGAGCAAGAGCTTTCAAATGTTCTTCTGCAGCATTAGCAGAACGGAAGCCTAGTTCACGCGCGATTTCTGCACGTGTCGGTGGCATACCGGAATCTTCGATCTTACCTTTGATAAGGTCAAAGACTTGTTGCTGGCGGGGCGTTAACGGCTTCATGATTCACCTGTCTTTTTATACAGTTGACTGTGAGTATATCCAGTAACTGAACAAAAGCAAAGCAATTGGTTGTTTTTAGTTCATTTTTAGCAAATTACAAAAACAAGATCTCTAGCCACACATAACCTGCGAGTGCCAAACAGATGAAAACCGCTGCCGAACCGACATCTTTCGCCATCCCAGAAAGCTCATGATGTTCACTGCCGATTCGGTCGACAACCGCTTCAATCGCGGTATTGATTAACTCGACAACCATCACCAATACCACCGATGAGATCATTAAGATTCGTTCAACTTGGCTTACATCTAGGTAAAATGCCAACGGAATAAGCACGGCCGCCATGAACACTTCTTGTCGAAATGCAGCCTCGTTTTTAAACGAACTCGTAATGCCTTGCCATGAAAAGCCTGCAGCTTTGATGATGCGTTTGAATCCGGTGTTTGATTTTTTGGTCATTTTTAACCCTATACTCAATCAGTCGATGAATGATTTTCCACAAACTTAACGGCAATATGACTATTTCCATTAAAAGGTTAGACCAGTTTCTGGTATTCTTGCATCGATTAAATTTACGCCTAGGCTTATCCCTATTTCACTCATAGGATTTATCCTTTTTATCAGAGAAATAGAGATACGCTTCAGCACATTGAAATAACTATTGAGGCAGTGAACCTATATGTCTTCTGGACAATCTTTTTCACGTTCATTAATGAAGCTACCTTTATCCGTATTGGTAAAGGGCACATCAATTCCTTCAAACCCTGTTGAGGATTTGAACATTGATTTGAGCAAACCGATTGTATACGCCTTACCGTTTCGCTCAAGTGTAGACATTCTTACATTGCAAAAACATGCACTTGAATTAGGCCTACCTGATCCGTTGAGCAAGCTTGAAATCAACGGCAAATCACTGCAACGCTACGTTTTTATCTCTTCTCGCAAAACTCTGCTGCAAGACGATGATTATGTACCAAGCTCTTCAATTGAAGTGTTCTCTGAATTGCTTTCACTGCACGCTGACGACTCTGAACTCGATGTTCAAGTTATCCCTGCTACCGTTTTGTGGGGACGCAAACCTGGTAAAGAGAATAACCAGAAGCCTTACCTACAGGCAATGAACGGCTTAGAGAAATCAAAAGCGGTATTGCTAGCCGGTCGTGACTGTCTGGTTCGATTTAGTCCTGTGGTTTCTCTACGCTACATGGCTAACTCACACGGCACCGACAGCACCATCGCGCACAAACTGGCGCGCGTGGCACGTATTCACTTCTCTCGCCAAAAGCTTGCTGCATCAGGTCCTAACCTGCCAAGCCGCCAAGCTCTGTTTGATCGCCTATTAAAATCAGAAGCGATCAAGAAAGCGATTGAAGACGAAGCACAAGCAAAGAACATCTCGATCGAGAAAGCGAGCAAAGAAGCTCAAGACATCATGGACGAGATTGCTGCGAACTTCTCTTACTCGCTGATCAAGCGTGGTGAAAAGATTCTTGGTTGGCTGTGGAATAAGTTGTACCAAGGCCTACATATCAGCAACGCTTCAACGGTTCGTAAGTTGGCTCAAGATGGTCATGAGATTGTTTACGTGCCTTGTCACCGTAGCCACATGGACTACTTGCTGCTTTCTTATGTGCTTTATCATGAAGGCATGGTGCCTCCGCATATCGCTGCGGGTATCAACCTAAACTTCTTCCCTGCCGGTCCTATTTTCCGTCATGGTGGTGCGTTCTTTATTCGTCGTAGCTTTAAAGGCAACAAGCTGTACTCGACGATTTTCCGTGAATACCTAGCGGAATTGTTCGCTAAAGGTTACTCAGTAGAGTACTTCAGTGAAGGTGGTCGTTCTCGTACAGGTCGTTTATTGCAGGCGAAAACAGGCATGCTAGCGATGACAATCCAAGCAATGCTGCGCGGCATGAATCGCCCAGTGACTTTGGTTCCTGTGTACATCGGCTACGAGCACGTGATGGAAGTGGCGACTTACGCGAAAGAACTTCGTGGTAAGCGCAAAGAGAAAGAAAACGCGAGCTTAGTGATTCGTACCATTCGTAAGCTGCGTAACTTTGGTAAAGGCTACGTGAACTTCGGTGAGCCGATTCAGCTTAACCAATATCTGAATGAACACTCACCTGAGTGGACCAAAGACATCGACCCAATGGGCACCAGCAAACCACAATGGATGAACCCAGTGGTTAATGACTTGGCGACCAAAATGATGACGCACATCAACGATGCGGCAGCAACCAATGCCCTGACCCTTTGTGCAACGGCACTATTGGCTTCAAGACAGCGTGCATTGTCTCGTGACTCTTTGGTTTCTCAGATCAACTGTTACCTGTCTCTGCTTAAGAACGTTCCATATTCGGCAACGTTCACTGTGCCAAAAGACAGCGCTGAAGATTTGGTAAAACATGCTGAATCACTGAACAAATTCTTGATTGAATCAGACTCAATGGGCGACATCATTTCGCTAGACCGTCACCAGTCAATTCTGATGACCTACTACCGAAACAACATCATTCACTTGTTTGCTCTGCCATCGTTAATTGCACAGATGACTATTCGTCAACGCGGTTTATCAATTGACGCGATCCAAGAGAACGTTGCTGCTATCTACCCGTTCTTGAAGAAAGAGCTGTTCCTAAGCTACGACGAAGACAAGCTTGAAGGCGTGGTTTCTAACATCATTGAAGAGCTGGTTAACCAAGGTATGCTTGTGGTTTCTGATAATGAAGTCACCATCAACCAATCAAACAGCCAAGCACTGATGCTGTTAGGTCGTACGATTTCAGAAACGCTACAACGCTACTCTATTGCTTTGAACCTGTTAGCAGAGAACCCTGATCTGGATAAATCCGATCTTGAACAGAAGAGCCAAGACATTGCACAGCGACTTGGTCGTCTGCAAGGCATCAATGCACCAGAGTTCTTCGATAAAGGCGTGTTTGCGTCGATGTTCGCAACTCTGAAACAACAGCAATATCTGGATAACGATGGTAACTGTGATTTAGACAAGACTGAGCAATTCGCTAAGCTTCTCTACTCAATGCTTTACCCTGAAGTACGTTTGACGATTCAAGAGAGTATCCACCAAGCGGAGTAATCATCAGCTTGGTGTCTCTTGAATAGCGAGGCCAAACGCGATCAAAAAAGGCACCCAATGGGTGCCTTTTTCTTTAGCATTCGTTAACTCGAAAAGCGGATGCTTACCAGAAGGTAATGAACAAGCCCGCTGTCACTGCCATTCCAACATAGTTGTTGTTTAGAAAGGCTTGGAAACAAAGGTCTCGATCACGGTGGCGCATCAGGTGTTGTTGATACACAAATAAGCTTCCCGCTACCAACAGTGCCCAATAGAAGGTATCTCCTAGTTGGTAATGCATGCCTAACGCAATCAGCATCGCTAGGGTGACGAGTTGCAAAGAGCCAACAATCAGTTTATCGAAGCGACCAAATAAAATAGCCGTCGATTTAATACCAATCTTCAAGTCATCATCTCGGTCAACCATCGCATATTGCGTGTCGTAAGCAATCGTCCACAACGCGTTAATCACGAAGACAAACCACACAATGCTTGGCAGTTCATTGGTTTGTGCCGCCCAAGCCATTGGTATCGCCCAACTAAACGCTAAGCCAAGAAACAACTGTGGAAGATGCGTAAAACGCTTCATGAAAGGGTAAATGAACGCCAGACCCACACCAATAAATGAGAGCTTAATGGTCAGTGGATTCATGGTGAGTACCAGCAAGAATGAAACTACGGCTAGCACTAAAAAGAGCAGAATCGCTTCCTTACTGGAAACCAAACCTGAGGGTAATGGACGCTGCTTGGTACGTTTAACATGACCATCTACTTTACGGTCCGCAAAGTCATTGATCACACAGCCAGCTGAACGCATCAACACCACGCCGAGTACAAAAACAACCAAGACATCAAAATCAGGCATACCTTGTGCGGCGATAATCAGTGACCACAAGGTCGGCCAAAGGAGTAATAGGGTACCAATCGGGCGATTCATTCGCGTTAATTGCCAATACGCCTTCGCTTTGGTGGCAAGCATTTACACACTCTCCTTAGAGTAAATGGGTGATGTTGGTAAAAACAGTTCTGCCACAAGCATCGGTTTATGGTTCATCCATAATCGAGAACGACGCGCGAGTAATCGCTCATCGCCTGCGATAACCCAACCGACTTGCAGCGCATCTCGCTCCACGTTCTCAGCACTGAAAACGGTCAATCCAAGCGGGACATTACCTTGTTGAGAAAGGTCTGAGTGCTGATGATCTTCTAATGTGACTCGGGGAATCAAGGTTCGACCTAACACCCACGGTTCGTCATCACCCTTTAAAATCACTTTACGCAGTAAGCAATCAAACGATGATAAAAGATGTTCCTCGTCTTGTTGCAGCATTGAGCGTTCTACAACTTGATTATGAAGCAACTCAACAGACAGGTGCTGACAGCACTTCCCCAACTTGCGGGAAAGAGAACCTTGCTCCATCAGCCACTCTTTGGTGGTTTCATTAGGAAAATCAAATGTTTCTGTACTTTGCCAATCTACATTCATTAACGAATTAAGATACAGCGATATTGGCTGATTCATACTAGTATTCAATAGGTGACTTTACACGTACAATAAAGCTTCAACTTTCGAACAAAATTAAAGCGTTCTTCGAATTGTAAACGTATTTAGATTTAGACCGCTCATTGTAACAAGACTAATGCGTTTCGAATATCGCGAATAAACTAAAGAAAAGTCACAAATATGCACAAACGTTATGTAGCCCAAATATTTCTTGCGATTACCCTACTCTTTTCAGCATCAAGTTTCGCTGAAGAGGAGTCGGCAGCTAAACTCGCCTACTTCACGCTAGAGCCAGACCTGACCACCAATTTTTACACTAAAGGTAAAAAACTGGGCTACATTCAGGTTCGCCTCGACATCATGGTGGCAAATAGTAACGACTTGGCCGCTATTGAGCATCACCAACCACTGATTCGCGATGCGGTGATTGAATTGCTTGGCAAACAAAACGAAGAAACCATTAAATCTCTATCTGGCCGTGAAGACTTAAGAAAATCCTTAGTTGAACACCTCAACAAGATTTTGCTTCCAGAGACAGGTAAAACCCTGATTGCTGACTTACTGTTTACCAAATACCTTTATCAGTAATGATGTAAAACGAATCCCAATAAAAAAGCGGCTCATCTGGCCGCTTTTTTTGTCTCTATCGTTTGGCTACTCATTAGAAGATATGAATTAGCTTCTTGCCGAGCTTGGTGCTTTCATCGCATCGATAAAGCCAATAATCACACCAGCGGCTAGACCAGCTAAATGCGCCGTATTGGCGATAGCCATAAATGGCTGCATGTACCCAAGCACCAACCACACCAACATAAAGCCGACAATCTGTCTTGGGATACCTAAACCAAGTTGTGGCGCCTTCGCACCAACCACCCATAAGTAACCAACCAAGGCATACACAACACCAGACAAACCACCGAAGTTCGCCCCTTCAACCCAATACTGCCCAGCACCTGAAAGCGCAGAAGAGACAGCAAAGATCTGAAGTAGCTTGAGGCTGCCAAGTTTCTTCTCAATGTCTCCACCTAGCTGCCACCACCACAAAATATTAAATGCGATGTGCATAACAGAGAAATGTAGAACGGCATGACTCAACCAACGCCACAGCTGCCATTGCTGTCCATCCACCGCTGGGAAATGTAGGGCATTGAAAATAGCTTGGCCAAAACCGATCTGTTGCAGCGCAAAAATCACCACACACACCAACATCAGGCTTAGTGTCACTGGGCCTGCTTTGGCTTTGATCATGCCCATGAAGCTTGGCGTGTGGTAATGGAAGTTGCTCTTTCTGGTCTCTGCCATGTCCCAAGATGCAGCTTGATAGCGCTTATGATTGGGCTCAGCCAGAAAACGATTCAGCTCAGCTTCGGTTTCAACCTGAAATTGGCCATCAAGAAGCCAAAGAGCAAAACGCCCTTCTCCCTCTGGAGACATCTGAATAGGGATCTGACGAGAGGCCATATAATCAATAAATGCTTGAGCAAGACGTGGATTGTCTAACACCATCAATCTAATCATTGTTACTTCCTATTCATTCTATGAGGGATGCTTGAGGCGGTTCAGGTGATGAAAGTCATTAACCTGCGATCACTGGAAGTTCAGCACGATGCCAAGCTTCGAAACCACCATCAACACTATATACCTCTTCAAAGCCTTGGTTCACTAAATATTGTGCCGCACCTTGGCTACTGATGCCGTGGTAGCACATCACTAAGATAGGTTGTTCGAACTCAACCTCATCCATGAATGACACCATCGTATCGTTAGTCAGGTGGTAGGCTGTTTTTGGGTGGGCAACCGCAAAAGACTGCGGGTCACGTATATCGACAAGTCGAGCTTCGCCTTGTTCGATGAGGGCTTGAGCGCCTTTAACATCGATATGTTTAAACTGGTCCATGACTTTCTCTTTTTATACTGATTTACTTTGCTGCCATTGTAACCTATCCCAAGGCTAACATTCACATCCACTTAATAAGGTTATCCACCAGCGATCACTTTTACACCATTTGTGGATAAATCTGTGAATTGCGTGAATAAAGTGTCTTTTCAAAAATAGATCCACAACATGTAGTAATGATCCTGATCTAACTGTGGGTTAACTGAAACATATCCCCACTCGAAAAACCCCGTCAAAGCCTTACTACACACTGCTTTTAGATAGCTGACGAATAAACTTCTCACAGAGTTATCCACAAAATCATTTTGCAAATTTCGATCGCAAAAGTTGAGAAATCGATCCAAAACAAAAAGGCCGAGATCTCTCGATCTCGGCCTTTTCAAAATTCAGCTATTTGTTAGCTCTACTAGAAAGTAGAAGCTAATAGAAACTAGATGCTATTAGAAATCACCAACGGCTTGTTTCAATTTCTTCATCGCATTCTTTTCTAACTGGCGAACACGCTCAGCTGATATACTGTAGGTATCCGCTAAGTCTTGCAGGGTTGCCTTGTTGTCATCTAACCAACGTGAGCGAACAATGTGTTGGCTACGCTCGTCTAAGCTTGCTAGTGCTAGCCCTAGGCGATTATTGGTGTGTGACTCCCAGTTAGCCGCTTCAACCGTCTCAGCAACGTCTGACGCCTTGTCTTCTAGGTAGTAAACTGGAGCAGTGTAAGCAGAACCGCCATCGTCATCGTCCATAGGCGCTTCAAACGTCGCATCTTGTGCTGCTAAGCGAGATTCCATCTCACGAACTTCTGAAGGCTCAACACCCAGTTCACGAGCAACCGTCTCAACTTCACCGTTATTGAACCAACCCAAACGCTTTTTAGACTTACGAAGGTTAAAGAACAGTTTACGCTGTGCCTTAGTAGTCGCAATTTTAACGATACGCCAGTTACGTAGAACGTATTCATGGATTTCAGCTTTGATCCAGTGAACAGCAAACGAGACGAGACGAACACCAACTTCTGGATTGAAGCGCTTAACAGCCTTCATCAAGCCGATGTTACCTTCTTGGACGAGATCAGCCATTGGTAGCCCGTAGCCAGAGTAGCCTCTTGCAACGTGCACCACGAATCTTAGGTGGGAAAGGATCAAGCCTTTCGCAGCGTCGATCTCACCTTTGTAATGTAATCGCTCTGCAAGTCCACGTTCCTCTTCAGGAGTCAGCATAGGGTAGCTGTTCGCTGAGCGGATATAGCTATCTAAACTATCTTGTGTGACTAAAGCCATTTGATACGCTTGGTTTGCCATTCGGTTCCTCATCAATCTCTGATCTGGAGTAATACATCTATTAAAACCCTACAATCTTGAACCTAAAATGAACAGGTTTCAAGGAGGGGGAAGTAATTATGCATAATCAATTCGTCTATACAAGGCAAAAACTGGTTAAGAAGTGCCTATTTTTCGTCTAAATATGACTCTATTCACCTAAACTGGTTCAATTTCTTTTAGGTGACGCTGTGCAGAAAGCTTTGCAGCCACACTACCAAGCAGAGTTCCGACGATCAAAAGCAGTAAAGATTCATCCCAACTCAGGCCAATTAAACGGAAGTGGCTGTCGTATAGCTGAGCCAAGTCATCCACCGCGCTGTTCAGCAATACGGTAATCAATGCCGTCATTACCCAAGCGCTAATCGAACCTAAAACGCCAAACCACATCCCAGCATAAAGGTATGGTCGAAGAATGTAGCTGTCGGTCGCACCAATCAGCTTCATGGTTTGAATCTCTTCTTTATGCGCCAACACATTAAATCGTAGTGTATTGCCGATAATCAGAAATACCGCGCCCAGCATCAATACCGTTAAGGTAATCACGATGACAGCCGCTAATGCTTTGATCGCATCTAATCGCGCTAACCAATCTTCGTCTAGGCGAACATCGGTCACTAATTCTTGTTGTTTAACTGTGCCTGCCAGCTCTTTAATTAAGGTATCGCTGTGCACGCTTGGCGTAATCACCAGCACACCTGGCAGTGAATAATCGTCGAGAATGGTTAGGGCGTCTTCAAAACCAGAATACTGGCTGAGGTCTGCAAGCCCTTGCTGCGGAGAAATGTACTCCACGAGCTCAACTTGATCCCAACTTTCGATTTCATCCTTAAGCACCATTACTCGTGGCTCAGGAATACCATCCTCTACATAAGCACTTATTTGTGACGGGCTAGTGACATCTTGCGCCACTTCCCCTACATTTTTACCTAATAGGTACAAACAAGCTGGCATCGCCAACGCCATAGAGATCACCGCAAGGGTCAGTAAGTTGCCTAACGGGCGCTGCCACATTTGCGAGAACGATGACTTGGCTTGTTTCCAGTGAACAACAAAGAAGCCGTCGCTTGAAGCGCGGTTTGCTGCTCGATTAGATTGAGGTTTTTTGATGCGCTTATTCGCGGCCATAGTCTTCAACCTCACTCAAAAATCCTTGGTTTAATTCAAGATGGCGGTACTGAGGGCGAGTGTTCACTAACCCGATATCATGCGTCGCTAGGATGATCGTCACACCTGCGCGGTTGAATTCTTCAAATAATCGCAACACACGGTTAGATAATTCAGGGTCTAGATTACCGGTAGGCTCATCGGCTAAAAGCAGAGTTGGACGGTTAACCACGGCGCGAGCAATACCCACGCGTTGTTGTTCACCACCAGAAAGTTGGCTTGGCAAACAACGGGCTTTATCTAATAAACCGGTTTTATCCAACGCAGCACTGACTCGGCGTTTTATTTCGTTTTCAGAAATAGATTCAATACGCATAGGCAGAGCGACGTTATCGAAAATCGAACGGTCCATCAGCAGGCGATGGTCTTGAAAAACAATCCCAATATTACGGCGTAAGAAAGGAATGTCTTTGGCTGGGATACGAGTGATATCGTGATCGTTGAACCAGACACGTCCATCAGTTGGACGCTCTATCGCGCAGATCAACTTCAGCAAGGTACTTTTACCAGCCCCAGAGTGCCCACCCAAAAAAGCCATCTCTCCACGTTTCAGGTGAAAGTCCACTTTTTGGAGCGCTTGTCTTCCACCTCGGTAGGCTTTACTCACTTGCTGAAATTTGATCACCGAAAATTCCTCTTACGATCACTAATATCAAATTTAAAAACGGTAGCAGATTAAGGATAAACCACTTTGCTACTCGCGTTACTCTTCGCGGCTAAATAGTGCTTCAATGAAGTCTTTAGATTCAAATGGACGCAGGTCATCAATACCTTCACCCACACCAATGTAGCGGATTGGAATCTGGAACTGGTCAGCAATTGAGAAAATTACACCACCTTTCGCCGTACCATCTAGCTTAGTCAGTGTAATACCCGTAACTGGAGCCACTTCACTGAACAACTTCGCTTGGCTGATAGCGTTCTGACCTGTACCTGCATCGAGCGTTAGCATGATTTCGTGTGGCGCAGAGTCATCAATCTTCTTCATTACACGAACGATCTTGCGTAGCTCTTCCATCAGGTTGCTCTTGTTCTGCAAACGACCGGCTGTATCAGCAATCACAACATCAACACCACGAGCCTTCGCTGCTTCAATCGCATCGTAGATAACAGACGCACTGTCCGCACCAGTGTGTTGAGCGATAACTGGCACATCGTTACGCTGACCCCAAACCTGAAGCTGTTCAACGGCTGCAGCACGGAAGGTATCACCCGCTGCTAGCATCACTTTCTTGCCTTCATTTTGGAATTGTTTCGCCAGCTTACCGATCGTAGTTGTCTTACCGACACCGTTCACACCCACCATTAAGATAACGTAAGGTGTTTTAGTGGTATCAACAACCAGTGGCTGTTCCACTTGGCTTAAGATATCTGCCATCTCTTCTTTGAGCAGACCATAAAGCGCTTCACCGTCTTTTAGGTCATTGCGAGATGCTTTTTCTGTCAGGTTTTCAATGATCTTAACCGTGGTATTCATACCCACGTCAGCGATCAGAAGTTGCTCTTCTAGCTCTTCAAACAGGTCTTCATCGATTTGCTTGCCTTTGAACAGACCAAAGAAACCCGCACCGATGTTTGCTTTGGTGCGGCTTAGGCTGCGCTTAAGGCGAGCAAAGAAGCTTTCTGTCGGCTTCTCTTGAACTTCTTCAACCTTAGCTTGAGGAGCAACCACTTCTTCCTGTTCTGCTTCTGCTTCTGCTTCTGCTGCGACAGGTTGCTGCTCTTGTTGAGCTTCTTCAAGCGCTTGCTCAGGTTCAGTTGGCTTAGCTTGTTCAGCTTCAGGCGCGACCTGTTCAGCCTCAACTTGTGATTCAACTTCAGTTTGATCTTCAACGCTTTCTACGTTCGCTTCATTCTGAGTTTTTGGGCTTTGTTCTTCTTCACCAAAACCAAGCCACGATAATAATCCGCGCTTCTTTTTTTCCGTCATCAGAGGAGTTTCCTAGATCTACTAATTAGCTGTATTGACTTAATACACGTCGACTCTTTGCTATTGTTATACAATACAAGCTTGTACAAACGAATAGTAAAGAAAAATGACAAAGCAGTGATAAGTTTGCTTTTAGCTTGATACACTTTGTCATTGCAAATTTATTTAATACACGAACCCACTTAAATTGGGCTCGGTATAGTATCACTTTATTAGCGGTCAAAAAATCTATGGTAAGACGTCGCCAGCAAAACACATCACAAAAAAAGCCATCCGGAGGCTTTGTTCGAATTATTAGTGGCTCATGGAGAGGTAGAAAGCTGCCTGTTCATGATTTAGAAGGATTACGCCCAACCATTGACCGAGTAAAAGAAACACTCTTTAACTGGGTGGCTCAAGATATCCCACATTCAACTTGCTTGGATGTATTTGCCGGCTCTGGCGGTCTAGGTTTTGAAGCAGCTTCTCGCCAAGCAAAAATGGTGACACTGCTCGAAATGAATCAAAAGGCGGCTAAACAGCTTTCTGATAACGCGAAAGAGCTCAAGGCAGACAACATTAATGTCGTGAATACTGATGCTATCTCTTTCCTTAAGAAACCGGGCACTCCTTACGATATGGTTTTCCTTGATCCACCATTTCGTAAAGGCTTACTTGCAGAAACAGTACAACTGCTTGAGAGTAACGGTTGGCTTGCAGACAATGCCATCATTTACGTCGAGACAGAGAAAGAACTGAAACTCGAAGCTATGCCAGAGAACTGGGAATTGCATCGCGATAAGACCACCGGACAGTCAAGCTACCGACTGTTCAATCGAATCACTGAAGAATAGGAGTTATTGAATGAAGTTCTTGCTTCCACTAGCAAAAGCAGCCATCGCCTTTGTTTGGTTTATCTTAATCGTAAATATTTTCTACCCGTTTCCGGGTAATGCTGCGATTGCGCTTTATATCATGACAGCATTCTTGTTCTTCATGCACGGCCTGCAGATGCTGATTTTCATCGGTGCATTCGGCGATAAGATCGAGATGTCACGTTGGGAGAAGTGGTCAATATTGATTTTCGGTGTCTTCGCCTTACTCGATATCCGACGCAAACACATGATGTAATCGAGCTTAAGCCCAGATATAAAAAGCTTAGCTACAAAAAACATCATGACAGAAACAGTAGAGACAAAAACGCCGCTCATTTGAGCGGCGTTTTTTTATTCAGCAATGATATTGATGTTAGCCCATGTAGCCTTTCACACCATCGAGGAACATTTGCGTCGACAGCATAACCAATAACAAGCCCATCAAACGTTCGATGGCTTTAAGGCCTCTCTCACCCAGCACTCGCAGGAAGAAGCCATTAAACATCAAAATAAAGAAGGTTGCGCCCCAAGCCAGCATCACTGCGCCTGAAAGCTCTAACATGTTGTCAGGGTGCTGTGTCGACAACAGAATCAATGCCGCAATCACTGAAGGGCCAGCAATCATTGGGATCGCCATCGGCACAATAAACGGTTCTTCACCCGCCGCGAGGCCAGTAATACTACCCGCACTTGGGAAAATCATCTTAATCGCGATGATGAATAGAATAATACCGCCAGAGATACTCAAGGTTTCAGGCTGCACGTGCAGGAAGTTCATGATGCTTTGACCAGCAAACAAAAACAACAGCAGGATAATCAGCGCAAACATCAGTTCACGAACAAGAACAATACGGCGACGCTTCGGATCAATATGCTTAAGGATAGAGAGCACGATTGGTAGATTGCCAAGCGGGTCCATAATAAGAAACAGCATAGTTGCTGCAGATAAAATTTCCATAAGTTTGTCTCGAAAAGCGTAAGTGCGCGGAGTATAGCAGCCTCAACATTGATTTTCGAACGCAGTAATAAAAGGATTAACTTATGTAATTAGAAGGGAATTTTGCGAGAGCAAATAGAAAAGGTAGAAAGGAGAAAAGAGAAAAGAGAAAAGAGAAAAGAGAAAAGAGAAAAGAGAATTTAAAGAGTGAAGCCGAAACGTCGCATCCACTCTTCTTATCTATAAAAGCCAAAAGGCTCTAAAAACCAAGTCACTGGGAGTCAGTGGTTACACACACGTTCGCGATTAGTGCAAAGCTTGTCATCAATAACCACGACCTTTTCCATCTTCAGGAAAAACTTCAGCAATCCATCTAAATCCAGACCGTTCAGCTTACACGTATGAAAACGCGCTTCTGCGCCATAAGTTTGAGCGAGCTCTTGCGTCAACTCTTCACGAGTCAGTGGCTTTTCACTCAGTAGGTTTAAAACGTTGTGTGCATGAATTTCGGTAGTCATAACTCTATCTCATGTTTAATGAACTAGACGTAGAGTACCTACTTTCATCTGAGCTGCCTTGATGTAGCTCAGAGTTAAGTTAGCTCTACCCTAAATGGTCAGGGAAGCAACAATGAGCGCGTGTGCCAGAAAGTAACTGCCCGTCACCCAAAAGTAGGCACCCTTAATTGGGCTACGATAGAAATTTAGCGCGTACGCCAATGCTGAAAGCAGCAACACGACACAACCCGCAAAACCGACCGCATGCGACAGTTGAGGGTCAAGCAACCAGAGCTCACCAGAAGCCCATGCAAGCTGAATAAGCACGATACCCATGATAACCACAGGAAAGACGAGTTTGTCTAAGCGAGGCAGAAGTAAGAAAAAAGCAACGACACAAGCCGCCAACAGCAGCGCGAACAACCACCAGACCATTTCTCCTGATAGCTGTAACCAAAATGCTTTGCTGTAACAGAGCTGAGCTAACAAGAAGCAAACAAAATGCAGAGGACGTTTTTGAGTAACAGTATGCAGGACATCTGCGATCGCAGAGACCGCCAACCCAGCAACGACCCAATAGGTAAAATCAGCAACGACAGATTGAGTTAAAGCAATGGTCGCTAATAATACATAGGTAAAAACCTTATACGATAAGACCTGACCGATATGTCCATGTTTCGTTCCTGCTATTGCTCCGATACCAGACAAGGAAACCGCCAACCAACTCCACATACCATTTGCCCTATTGCTTTAAATCGTCGCCAGTCTAGGCACACGAGTGTTGATGTAAAGCCTCAGCCCCTCAAAATTGGATCTTGATTACGCTTCCACTAAAAAGAGTCTCTTTAGATTGAAGTCGTAACAATTACCACCATGACAATGGCCATTCGTTTAAAACTAGAACGAATCATCATAAAACCCATTCAAACTGGCATTAGAGTCGCCATACTTGAATTTTGGCCAATTCTAACCTATCGAACCCACCAAAACTGGCCTAATCCCAGCAAATACCACACTTAAAAAATTAAAATAACCACATTTAAAGCAAATTATAACAATAACTTAAACAAACAAACTCAAGATTAATAAGGAAATAAAAACGCCAACCAAGCCTAGACTTATAAAGTAGCCAGTTTTCTTTTTTAACGCCCAGTTTTGTCAGGTTATTTCAAGCCTCCGGTAAAAATCGCCACAAAAACCAAGCCGAAAACTTAAAAAACCAACCAAAACCAACCTAGTCACCACCAACCCCTATTAATACAGTTTAACAACCTTTAACAATATAAATTACACAAAACAACCATTGTAAAACAACAAGTTAAATTAAATTAGAACAAACATAAATCACAACGAACAAATTAAGAACACACCATAAAACACAGTTAAACACTGCCAAACAAGCCAAAAACTCATAGTTTTCTACTACTTTTAAAGCTTTCGAAAGTAATTCTTGATCTAAAGCCATAAGTAGTGCTATTCTTTAAAACATAGCGAGAGACAACCAAATTTAGGAGTAGTGTTATGATTTCATCTTCGCAAAGACAAGGACTTGTAATGATCGCGGTAGTTGTAGGTCTAATGACACTACCGATGATGTACTAAGCAAGTTACAGATAAAAAAAGGGACGCCATGAGCGTCCCTTTTTTTGTTCAATTTTTTCACTTCGAAAACAGATGCAGTGTTAGCACATCCCAGTTCGCATAATAGAAACCTGCGGCAGCTAAAGTCATTGCCATCATCAGTAAGATCGCAACTCGCCAGATAAAACGACCACTACGTGGAGTCAGCTCCTTCTCACAGTCGTTACACATCATGATGAACTTATGTTGATCTTCCAACTTAGCCTCATGTTCATTGACTACCTTATTACGACACGTTGCGATATAGCGCAGCTTGCTCACCATATCGTGCGGTAGCCTTTCTTCACAGCTTGTTACAAGCTCATGCAATCCTTCGCCTTCGGCATGATATTGAAGCCTCAATAATTTCTCTATATTGCGAGTTCTTGTCACCACTTTTTCAATATCGGTCATCTTGGCCCTCCCACTCCACACTATAATTCTAGTCGAGCATTTCCCTATTCTTATACAAAATCACTGTTATTTACGAGAGAAAGAGACAATAAATAACAATGCCTTATCCCAAACTGGCCATTAAATGTGATGTCTGCCGAAAAATAATCAGCTTGGCTTACAACAGTTCACGAATAACGGCTTTAAACACATATCCCTATTGCCTGAAAGACTAGAATAACCATCACGACTACATGGAGGTTATATGCCTAATTCACTCTTTTTTGCCATCTTTGCTCTCGCTGCTCTAGCGGCTTGGGTATTTATTGGTTTCTATCGAAAACACTCGCAAGGTGAAAATGCGCCAGAGAAGAAAGTGAATGTCACGGTATTAGACAAACAATCCATCGACCTTCCTGACGCAGAACCGGGCCAAGAAGATCAAGAGTACTGGATTTACGTTCAACGTGGTGTGGTTGGTCCGAAGCGAGAATTCCAAGTCGGCATCCACTATTTCCACGCCCTTAACCCTGGCGACAAAGGAACCTTAACCTACCAAGGCGATAAGTTCTTACACTTTGCGTTGAAGCGCTAAACGTCAGCCGCTTCAACTGTCGTCCCTAAGCAATCCATCAGAAAGCCTTAGCAATCACCGCTAAGGCAATAACCAACGCGTTTTCTCTGACTTAGACACCAACCAGCTCATCCATAATGCGCCAGCTCCGCTGATCACAATCCATAATGGAATAACCCATGCCGGATGTCCTTGGTACCAACCAAACTCTTTCATCGGCCACAAGAAAATCGGGTGCAGCAGGTAAATACCTAAGCTGTGCTTACTGATAAAGCCAACCACTTGGTTACTCTTCTCAGACAGGCCTTCACCATAGTAACGGCATACCATGAACACCATGCTCGCGGCTAATACGGTATTCAACGTTTTGTAAGATAGCCAGCGCCCTACCGTGTACTCTTCTGCTACCAAGCTTGCATCAACCACCATGTAAACCGTGGTTAGTAACGCTAGCCCACCCAGTAACACACTCACGCCAACGGTCATCTTGTTAAGTGGCACAATCTTATACAGCAAGTAACCCAATGGTAAGTAACCGGTGTACAACCACAATTCGTGACTCCAAGGGCCATCGATTTTCAGTAAGAACAGCAATGTTGTGAACAACCATACCGCCGTAAAGGCATAGACCGATCTATCACCGTACTTTCTAACCATGATCTGCAAGAACGGAATCACAAAATAGAGTGGGATGAAGTAATAGAAGAAACCAAGGTGGTAATAGGTGTAATGATGGTAGCTATTAAGCAACACGTCCCAACTGACGTCGGCATCAAAGCCCATTGCCGACCAGCCCGACAGATAGGTATAGAAAAGCGACCAGACAATGAAAGGTATCAGTACCTTGCCCAAACGACGCTTGAGGTAGTATTTGGCGTCAAACGGGCGCTGATCACTGAGCATCAGTGCGCCAGTAATCAAAATGAACACAGGTACTGCCCAGCGGCTGAAACCGTTTACCGTAATGGCAGTAAGCCATTCACCGAAAGGAATAGTGCCCAACTCATTGCGATAAGGCGCCAAAACATGAATCGCGATAACCGCTACGGCCGCGACACATCGTGCTAAATCAAAAAAGAGAATTCGCTGCTTCATGTAAATGCCTGATTAATATTCAATCATTCTACTATAGCAATAAAAAAGCTGACCGGAATAAATACCAAGTCAGCTTAGTGTTAAAGGAGATACTTATCGCGAATTTAGCTCATACGACTCTAGCTTCTGCGACTTGAGCTCTCACAAATGAGGCTCATGTGGCTGAAGCTTATGCCGCTGAAATTTGCGGCACTTTCGGTAAACGCAGAGAGATCACCGTCGTTATCGCCAAGAATGCGAAGGAAACCCACAGACACGCAGACAAACCTGCCATTTGGAATACCAAGCCCGACAATATCGTGCCAATCAAACGGCCCATCGCGTTTGCCATGTAGTAGAAACCGACATCAAGAGAAACGCCATCGCCTTTCGCATAACTCACAATCAAATATGAGTGAAGTGATGAGTTCACCGCAAAGATGACACCAAACACCATCAAGCCACCGATAATAACTAACTCGGGTTGCCAGCCAATCTGTACCGCATAAGCGATAGCAGCGGTCACTATAGCCAGCGCACCAGCCCATAACAGCGCGGCATGGCCATCTGGCACCTTACCTTGAGCTTTACCAGTAATCTTCGGCGCTATGCCCTGTACAAAGCCATAAGCGATAGTCCAAGCAGCTAAGAAACCGCCAACCCATGAGTGATCCCAACCAAACACACTGCCTAGGTAAATCGGCAAAGCAATCACAAACCACACATCACGAGCGCCAAACAGGAACATACGTGCTGCGGATAGGATGTTGATGGATTCAGACTTAGAGAAGATCTGTTTGAACTTAGGCTTGGTTTTCGCTTTGCCCATGTCCGCTTCTAAGCTCAACACACTGCCAACGAAGACCAATGCCAACACGGCTGCCATCGCGAGCACGGCGTATTGGAAGCCAATCGTTGAAAGCAGTAAACCACCAATAAAGAAGCCTGCCCCTTTAAGCGCATTCTTAGATCCGGTCAGAATCGCAATCCACTTATAAAGCGCGCCTTGTTGTTCATCAGGAACCAGAGTCTTAATTGAGCTCTTGGCACTCATCTTATTGAGGTCTTTAGCGATACCAGACAAGGCTTGCGCCGCCATGACCCAAGGAATGGTCAGCATTGCCGTTGGCACCGCGAGCATACCCAAGGCGACGACTTGCATGCCTAACCCAATGTTCATGGTCTTATTGAGGCCAAGACGCGCCCCTAACCAGCCACCGATTAGGTTCGTCACCACACCAAAGAATTCATAGAAAAGGAACAGTGAGGCGATTTCTAACGAACTGTAACCAAGGTCGTAAAAATACAGAACCACCAGCATGCGAAGTGCACCATCAGTAATGGTGAAATTCCAGTAGTTAAAAGTCACCAACATGTATTGGCGAACGCTCTTACTTAGATTTGAAAACATAACGCTATCTCTGCAATCTAAACAAAAAGAGCTTTTGGATCACGATAAGCTAAACACTCCAGATACCAAAAGCTCCTTGTATAACAACGATGGCTTATTAGCTGTTCGCTACGCCATTGATATACTCAACCTGAATAGGCTTAGTAAATGCGCCGGGACGCAGTGCCTGCACCTCTTGAACAACCTTGCTCAAATCCCAGCCTTTTTCTAACAGTAGGTGAGCCGCGAACAAACCAGTGCGACCAGAGCCCCCCATACAATGCATCGCAACCTTGCCGCCGTTATCAACGATGTTATGTAGCTCAGGGCTAGCCGCTTGCCACTTCGCAGCAAAATCAGCACCCGGTGCACAGTCGTCTTCAATTTCGATTTGGAACCATTGCATGCCTAGCGCACGTGTTTTTTCACCAAGTGCCGCCACGTCTTTGCTTGCAAGCTCATGGTCATCAAGTGCTGTCACGATAGCTTCAACGCCTTGCTCTTTTAGCTGAGCCAGTGATGCATCAAGCGTTGCTTCTTTTGTGCCTGGGCACGGAGTAAGCACTAACGCACCTTGCTCTAGGTCTAGTTGCCATGTTGGATGTGTCATTATGTATTCTCCAAATTCTACTATTTCTTAAGTACGCAGGCTTAAGCTAAACCAACGGTACGAACTAACTCAGCGGTACGTGTCGCGTAGCCCATCTCGTTGTCGTACCAAGCGTAGATCTTAACCATGCGCTTACCGACCAACATCGTTGATAGTGCATCCACGATTGTTGAGCGTTGGTCGCCTTTGTAATCGATAGAAACCAGTGGACGCTCTTCAAAGCCAAGAATACCTTTTAGTTCATTCTGAGACGCTTCTTTCAGCATCGCGTTGACTTCTTCTGCTGTGGTGTCTTGCTTCACTTCGAAGATGATGTCTGTCAGAGAAGCATTCGCTAGTGGTACACGAACCGCGTGGCCGTTGATACGGTTTTCAAGCTCTGGGAAGATCTCAACAATCGCCTTAGCGCTGCCCGTTGTTGTTGGGATAAGGCTCATACCACATGCTCGTGCACGGCGTAAGTCCTTATGGGGCGCATCAAGAATCGTTTGCGTGTTAGTTAGATCATGAATAGTGGTGAAAGCTGCGTTCTCGATACCAAGCTTCTCGTTGATCACCTTAACCACTGGCGCGAGACAGTTCGTTGTACAAGACGCTGCCGTTACGATTTTATGTACCGCAGGATCGAAGATATTGTCGTTCACACCGACAACGATGTTTGCGATGCCTTCTTCTTTCACAGGGGCTGATACCACAACGCGCTTCACACCTTGCTCTAGGTATTTGTTTAGGAAAGAGGTCTTACGGTGAACACCTGTCGCTTCGATAACCACATCACAACCAGACCAATCGATCGCATCAATGTCGCGCTCTTTTGTGGTTTTGATGCGTTGACCATTGATGATCATCTCGTCGCCTTCTGCAGTTACTTCGTGGTGAAAGCGACCTTGAACCGAATCGAACTCAAGAAGGTGAGCCAATGTTGCTGTGTCGCCAGCCACATCGTTAATTTGAACAAATTCTAGCTCATCCCAATCGAATGCTGCGCGAAGTGCTAGACGGCCGATACGACCAAAACCATTAATACCTACTTTGACTGTCATTTTCTGTTCTCTCAGTTAATTGCCTTCATATTTGAAGCCGCAGCGTTGTTGACTACGTTCACTTACCGGATCGCCGGCCTCCCTAATCACATAGAGCCACTATGCTCATAGGGATAAGTTCACTTGTCGCCTAACTGCAACTCCAACTATTTCGGCATTAAGTTTTAATGTATTTAAACGCAACATACTGGGCGTGAGTTCATCGACTCTAAGCGCTCAATATCTTGCTGGTATTCAGTTTTCAAACAGTTCGATGCGATAAGGTCGTCAATTAACTTTAGCATCCAACCTGGTAAATCTTGTGACAGGCGGTAAAACACCCACTGCCCCTGGCGAACATCAGTCAAAATACCGTTTGAACGCAACTGCGCAAGATGGCGTGAAACCTTTGGCTGACTTTCTTGCAATGCCTGAGTCAATTCACCAACCGATAAGCACTCATTGCGAACTATCAACATTAAGCAACGCACTCGCGTTTCATCGGACAGTAATTTAAAAAATTGGTGAGGAAGCATAAATACATACTCATATATGGATATGCATATATATTAGATATAAAAAAACGCACGTCAAGGCGTGCGTTATAATTGTCATAAAAGTTTAACGAAGATAAATCAGAGCTGATTGGTTACGTTATGACTCCAGCGTCGAGCTTCGGTGAGCTCAGTTTTAACCTGTTCCACACTCAATCCTAAATGAGCACAGTGCTCATCCATCTGCTGCCAATCGGCATGTTCAAAGCTCTCTTCAAGTGCGAGCAAGGTACCATATGGCCCTTCTCTACGTAATAGAGCAACCTTGATACTTTTACACAGCGGCAACTGCTCGACTAAGTTATCTAACGACAAGTCCAACAGAGCATCCAACAAGGAGAATAAGCCAATCATAAAGGCCTGTTCTCTATACCCTTCAAATGCCTGATAGCGAGACATACGCTGACAAAACTGAGCACGCTGTAGAGACAATCCATACAGCTCTTTAGGCTTTTTATCGGACACATAAGAGGCGACGGCTAACGAGACAAACATTTTCAGTTTCTCTTGACCTAGATATACCAAAGCCTGACGAAAAGAAGAGATGGTAACTTCAAGGCGCGGCGACATAGTATTCACAAAACGCAGCAGCTTATATGAGAGCGCCACATCTTTCGCGACAATGCTCTCCACCCGTTGAAAGTCCACATCGGGCTTACACACTTCTTGAAACAGCTCCATAGCAATCACTTGCTCAGGGCTAATGTATTTACTCTTGATGATTTCCGGTTTATTGAAAAAGTAACCTTGGAAAAACTTAAAGCCAGCCTCTTTGGCTTGCTGGAATTCTTGTTCGGTCTCAACGCGCTCCGCCAAAAAGCTAAACTTTTTCCCTTGATGCGCCCTAACCAAATCACACGCTTCATCCAAACCCATCTGCATAATATCGAGCTTTACGATATGCGTGTATTTAAGGAAACGTTCCCATTCTGGGGTCGAAGTAAAATCATCTAGGGCAATCATGTAACCCGCTTGGTAAAGGTCTTTAACCGCTTCCAACAATTCATCTGTTGGTTTACAGGTTTCCAGAATCTCTACCACCACCTTATCTTTCGGCAAACTTAAGGGCAGTCGACGAATCAAACTTTGATAAGGGAAGTTGATAAAGCAGCGTGAAGATGGAATAGAAGGGTTAAGACCAACAGACAAGAAGTTCTCAACAATCAGACGATACGTTGCTCGATTAGACTCAATATGCGCTGGGTACGCATTCTTTTCTCCATCGCGAAATAACAACTCATAGCCGAGTGTATTCCTCTTGCGATTTAAGATAGGTTGTCGAGCAACGTATGTAGCGGTCATTTCTTGATAACTCTGATTGGTTTAACTATAACTCAGTCGCTTAATCTAAGCTTTCGCGGCAGCTAGCAAAGCACCGCAGCCCATGAACATACCACCAAATATTTTATTTATCTTACCCATTATGCGATCAGAGCGAATAAAACGTCCCATTTGTGACGCTAATGAGGTGTAACCCAACATAACAACGCTATCAATGAATACTGTCGTCACACCTAGCACTAATAACTGAGGTGCTTGAGGTTGTGTAGGGTCAATAAACTGAGGAAACAAAGCCACCAAAAACACGATTGATTTCGGGTTAGTTAGGTTGATAAGCACAGCGTTTCTCAGCAGTTTGCCACTCGACAGAGTAGAGCTTTCTTCAGATGCTACTAGGCTCGAGCTATCACGCCACTTTTGAATACCTAACCAAAGTAAGTACACCACGCCGACCCACTTAATGATGGTGAACGCCAACGCAGACTTAGCAACGAGTGCACCGATACCCGCGCCCACCAGCATAATGTGAAACGCAAGACCAAGCTGTAAGCCAACAATTGATGCGAGTGACTTTTTAGTGCCATAGCTAAGCCCATTACTGATTGAGTTAACGGTACCCGAGCCCGGAGCCAAGCTAAACAAAATCGCTGTGACAACATAAGCAAGCCAAACATGAGTATCCATTTGCATTTCCTTACTAGTTCTTTAATCTAACAACATTAGTAGCAATAAAGCTCTCACACGCATCAGTTCAGGTAATTTCCCATGGAAAACCACAGCGAAGCCACCTTCCCTTACACTCAAGAACCTCAGTTCGATCATGCGATTAAACACCCGATCAACGCTCTTTGGCAACAAAGAAAAGAGGGGTTTTTAACATCGTCTGGTAAAAAGAAACTGTACTGGTGCAGCCTCACCTCAGAAAAGCACAGCAAAGCTATTGTGATTTCAAATGGCCGTATCGAATGCTGCCAAAAATACCAAGAAATCTTTTATGATTTTTATCAACAAGGCTATGACGTTTATTCATTTGACCACCAAGGTCAAGGCCAGTCTGAACGTATGGTAACAGACTCTGACATTGGTCACATTCATGAGTTTGATGATTATGAATCTGACATGTCTGACGTCATTGCCAGTTTTGATCTCAGTAAGTATTCCAATCGCTACCTGCTCGCACACTCAATGGGCAGCACCATAGCCACTCGCTACCTACAAACCCATCCAGACCACCCGTTTGATAAGGTGACTCTGTGCGCTCCGATGTTTGGTATCAATACCGAGTGGTACCTGAAACCTATCGCGATGATCGTTGGACAAGTGCTTACCGCTTTTTATGCCAAGCCAACTTACGCGCCGGGCCAGCAAGCATATTATTCGAAGCCTTTTGAAAACAACTTACTGAGCCACAGTAAGGTTCGCTATCAGTGGTTCCGCCGCTTATATGACGAGTCTCCATCTTTGCAGGTGGGTGGACCAAGCACGCGTTGGGTGTGGCAAGGGTTAATGGCCGCCAAGCAAGCAATTCAACAAACTCGTCAAATCAAGATCCCTCTGCTATTGATTCAAGCTGGGGATGAAAAGATTGTCAGTAACAGTGCTCAAGTAAAGTTCATCTCTAAGCTGAAGAAAACCAACTCTGATTGTCAGTTTAAGTTGATTGAGGGTTCTAGGCATGAGGTGTTGTTTGAGCAGGATGAATATCGCAATCAAACACTGGATGCGATCAATCAGTTTTTCGCCTAGAGCTAATAGGCTAAGCAACCTACCAAGAAAATAAGCGCTAAAGAGGAAGAGAAGTAAGTGAGCTTTGCCCTCTTTTCTTGCATGAATTTGGCATACAATTTCTACCTAGAGATATTGTAGTTAAAACGATTCTAGCGCTGGCTAGCGTCAATATTGGTTAAGCATTTTGCAATGAGGGTTAAATGAGTATTCCTGCACTAAAAGATTCCGTGAAAATTGTTGCTTCTGATTTAGATGGTACGCTTTTGGCTCCCAACCATCAGCTAAGCGACTTTACCAAGCTAACGCTTAAGAAATTACACGACCAAGGTTATACCTTCATCTTCGCTACGGGTCGTCACCACGTCGATGTGGCGGGTATTCGTCAGATAGCAGGTATTCCGGCGTACATGATCACTTCAAACGGTGCACGCGTGCATGACCAAAACGATCAACTGATGTATAGCCAGAACGTACCTCAGGAACTCGTTCAGCCAGTTATTGATATTGTGCGCCAAGATCCAAACCTCTTTATTCACATGTACCAGAATGAAGATTGGTTACTAGACCGTGAAGATGAAATGTTGGCTAAATTCCACAGTGAGTCTGGCTTTAGCTACAAGCGCTTTGAAGCTGAAAACGCACCAAGCGAAGGCATCGCGAAAGTCTTCTTCACACATCCAGAACAAGACCACGAATATCTCGTCACGTTTGAACAAAAGCTAAGAGATGCTTTTGGCGACAAACTGAACATCGCCTTCTCTACACCTTGGTGTCTGGAAGTGATGGCAGCTGAAGTCTCTAAAGGCCACGCTCTAGACGCTGTTGCAAAATCACTAAACCTGACTCTGGATAACTGTGTTGCCTTTGGGGATGGTATGAATGACGCTGAGATGCTGGCTATGGCGGGTAAAGGTCTAATCATGGGTACATCACATGAGAAAGTGATGAAAGCACTACCTGACAATGAAGTGATTGGCAGTAACGCAGACGATGCCGTTGCTCACTACCTAGAAAAGCATCTGCTCTAATCTCGCTCGTTGAACAGATCTGAATAAATAAAAAGGCAGCCAACTGGCTGCCTTTTTTGAACCTTACGTAAAAAGCTCTCTCTAACGCTATCGAGAACCTAACACTTCTTTGCTTAAGATTGCCTGCCACTCTTGTTCGGTAACCGGCATGATCGATAAGCGATTACCGCGTTTCACCAAGGGCATTTCGGAGAGTTCAGGCATGGCTTTAAGCGTAACCAAAGGAATCAAGCGCTCAGTCACTCGCACAAACTCGACATCCACCATGATCCAGCGTGGGTTATCGGGTGAAGACTTAGGATCGTAGTAATCACTCTCAGGGTCGAACTGAAAGTGGTCTGGGTAGGCTTCTCTGGTTACTTTAGCGATCCCCGCTACGCCAACTTTTTTACATGATGAGTGGTATATCATCACCAGATCGCCAAGCTTGACGTCATCACGCATCATGTTTCGAGCCTGATAGTTGCGTACACCCTCCCAACAAGAGGTTTTTTGTACTCTAAGAGTCTGAATAGAGAAGGTGTCGGGTTCTGTTTTAAATAACCAATATGCCATAATAAATCCAATTAACGGTTGCTCCGAGGAAGATATAACATGAAGGTAATGAAAAACCCAGTGACATGGCTAGTCGCGTTCGCTCTGCAAGGCTGTGTTACGGCACCTGATACGCCGCAACAACCTGAACAGCCCCCAGCAAACTTGGATGAGCCACTGAGCATTCAACCGCAAACCTTCATCATGCGTGGTCAGGTGGTGGTTGGCCATGAAAGCCGAACCTTCACTCCTTGCGGTAGCCAACAACAATACTGGTTAGACTTATCTCCAGAGTTAGCGTTAGAAGCACAAGGGCTCTCAACGAGACCTTACCAAGCCTTATATGGCGAGCTGATTGGTCACCTAACCGTGCCGAGCCAAACGGGTTATAACGCAGATTTCACAGCGCGTTTCGTGGTTGACCAAGTGAACATCCTAACCGCAGAGAACCCAGATCGCTGCGTCCAACCGCTGCGCTCAACACGAGTATTTGGTAATGAACCCTTCTGGTCAGCAACCTTCGATAAAGACCAGCTGAAATACACCAAGATGGGCGAACAGCCACAGACCCTCGATATTGAATCAAGCCGCACCACATCGAGCAGCCGTGACTACCAATTAGAAGGTAAAGCTGCACAAGGCAAACTCAACCTTACGAAAGAGAGCTGTAGCGACGGCATGAGCGATTCTATCTATGGATGGCATGCCAAGCTTAACCTCAATGACAGTAACTACAATGGCTGTGCGACGGTCTCTAACCAAGATCCAACGCTGGACTGGAGCGGACTCTACTTCGCTAGCTCAACGCAAAACTCAGGGTTCTCTATCAACCTTGAACTCAACAATGACCACAGTGCTATCACGACTTATTCATACAGCAATGGAGACCCTTCCATTGTTGAACAAGGCTTCTGGCAGCAACTGAACCAAAATCAGGTACAAGTGGTTATGACTCGCCACCAGCAACAATATTTGATCTCCGAGCGCATCTTCACACTCGATAATGGCAAGCTAATCGCTGAAAAAGAGAAAGTGGGCAACGTGGTGTATCCGATTGCCAATGGCGGTCTGGTGCTATTCGAAGCTAAGAGTGCGCAAGCACAAGTAAACACCACCACTAACGTTGATCTAACCGCAAAGCAGGTGAACTCCAGCGATCAACTTGATCCAAAAGTCGACCAAGCGATCCGCGAATACTTTAAGATCAACAACAGCTCACCTGACGACACTAAATACCGCTGGTTAACCTACGACCTCAACGGCGACGGTAAAGAAGAGCTGTTCGCCCAACTCGATTGGTGTGGTTCTGGTGGCTGTACACTGCTAATTTTCGAAAACCATCAAGATAACTGGCGCTTCAATAGCCGAGTGACACTGGTTAAGGGCGACATACGCTTAGGTAAATCGCAAAACCACGGCTGGCAGGATCTGATCTTCAATGTCAGTGGCGGCGGTGCAACACCGGCGAAACACACACTTTCATACTCTGGTGTCAGCTACCCGCTAAACCCAAGTGTCGCTCCAGTTGCAGATGATGCTGATATCAGCGACGTGGTTTTGTTTGCTGATGGTATCTCACCCGCACAAAGTGGAGTTAAGTTGTAAACATGAGTAACCAACAAGCTTGCCATGGTTGTAGCTTCACTCACCAATGTATTTGTCACCTGATACCTAGTGTCGCAAGCCAAATCGATCTTGTACTGCTCACTCATGAGAATGAACTGTCACGCGATACCAATACAGGGAAGCTGCTTCAGCAATCCCTTGATCAGTGTCAGTCCATTGTATGGCAAAGGAAAACACCACCAGCGGAGCTCATCGCACTGCTTGACGATGAAACACGACAACCGTTTCTTTTATTCCCAAGTGATCAAAGTGTCGAGTGCCAGCAAGCTGTAATGACCCAAGCCCAGAGCCGTAAGCCGCTATTCATCATCTTGGATGGCACATGGCAAGAAGCGAAGAAGATGCTTAACAAGAGCTCGTGGTTACAAGCAGTTCCGCAAGTTCACCTCGATATTACCAGCGAATCTTCATACACCTTGCGCCGCAACCAAGACAGTGGCCACTTGTGTACTTGTGAAGTGGGTATTGAGTTACTCAAATCTTTAGGTGAAAGTGAATCTGCCAAGCTCATTGATGACTACTACCAGCATTATCTAAAAGTGTTCCACGCCGACAAGTGTGGCCACGCCCTCAAATAGACCAAGCAGGCGCGCGGGAAGGTAAAAACACATTTCGGGACGAGACAGACACTAAAAACAAAAAGGGTGAGCCATAAGCTCACCCTTTTTACATCGTATTTTCGTTATTGAGCCAACCAGTGTTTCACGTGAAACGCTCGCTCCATCAAAACAAACGCTGAGGTTGACCAAAGTAATACCCTTGCAAGTAATCGACCCCCATGTCTTCAGCAATACGGCACACCTGCTCATTATGAACGAACTCCGCCACCGTCTTAGCATTCAGAATCTGGCATAAGCTCACCAACTGCTGAGCGATCTTGCGCTGCTTTTTATCTTTATCAATATTGCGAATCAAACTGCCATCAAGCTTGATCACCTGTGGTTCTAGCTTCAATATCTCATCAATGTTCGAATAGCCCGAACCAAAGTCATCAACAATAATATTCACACCAAGATCGCGGAAGTGATTACACACCTCAATCAAGCGACCGTAATCCTGAATTTGTTCCGTTTCTAACACCTCCAAGCCAATACGCTGTGGGTGACTGATTTTCTTGATCGCTTGTTCAAGGTGAAGAATGGTTTTCTCATTGCTGAAATCTTGTGGCGCTAAATTAATTGAGAACGAATCGGTTCGCTGACTCATAAAATCGAAGGTGCGCGTTATCATCTGACGACTGAGGCGTGTATAGAGATGGGTTCCTTCAATGATTGGCAAGAACTTACCCGGTGCAATTAACTGACCGTCCTCTTCAATTCGAACCAAACACTCGTAGCTCTCTACCTGATGACTGTGTGCTGAAACTATGGGCTGAGAGCACGCCACAATATTCTGATTAAGCACCGCGCGACTCACGCACGACAGCCAACCAAGTTGCTCTTGGCGATGCTTCTCCAATTGAATGAGTGCCTTGGCGCTCACTAGGTGCTTGTTCTGGCTGACAGCGCTGCGCCTCGCATCAATCGCCTTCAACAATAAGTCATCAATAGAGGTAGTCGGGAAATCTCGACGGCTGGCGATACCCGCACAGATAGACACCGACAAGTAATCAATATCGGGTAAACCGGTAGGCTCAAAATTCACATGCTCGGTTTGATCGGCAAATTCCGAGAATCGCTGATGAATATGTTCTTGGCTCGCCCAACTATCAAACACCACCGCCCACTCACCAATACCGATACTGTAGAGCTGACAGCCCTCATCAAAGAACTGCCACAGCGCCTTTTGAAAGTACTCACTCAAATCATGCAGAAGCTTGTCACCCACTCGATAGCCATACTTCTCATTGATCTGACCAAAGGTCGTGACCTTCAAAGCTAACAAGTGGCTGTCACTGCTCATTTTCGACAGTTTCTCACGCAGCACACTTCGATTGGGTAAACCTGTACGGTGATCAATTCGATAGCTTGCCGTCAATGCAGTGGCTTGCTGCTGAATCTTACTCGCCATACTGTTATTCATATCATCGACATCAAGCAGGGCATTTCGGATCAATGAAAACAGAGGGGATATATTGGTAGCGGGTTGTGTCTCTAATGGCAATACTGCCTTACCCTCACCCTCTCTAAGCGCAAGGTAAGTGAGGCTATGGTGCAAGATTCGCTGTTGGCTATTCTCTTGATAAAGTTCTCCCATGCAGTAAACGCCATAGCTGTCGGCCAATTTTTGGAAAACCTCTACCTCTTGGTTGCCATCGATAAAGTCGATGCGAGAGGTGCAGTTGTAAATGAAGAACTGTTCTGGCCTATGAGAGGCGATCTGCTGCACGCCCAGTCGTATCTGCTCTAAGGTCAGTGATGGATGGTCATAACAAAACCGGACCTCATCGCCCACTTGGAACAGGCCGCTGAATTCTATCTCTCCACTTTCCGTTACCTTGAGCGGTAAGTGAATGTTTTGCTCTTTCGGGTCACCGACCATCAAGGGAAAGTTATGCAGTTGCTCAAAAGGCACTTCGAGGCCATCAGCGAGGTAACGATTGTAGAGTTCGCGAACAGGCATCCCATCCAGTTCCAACAACCGGTTCTCTTGAGCACCTGTCACTCGAAAAGTTCGACCAATCGGATTCCATTCAGTGTAGTAACCCTTAGCGATGGAGAGCTCAACACTGTGCAGCGCCAACATCACATAGGCATTTTCATAGCAAATGCCGTCTAACATCACCCATCGCCCATTATCTGTGATGGTCGATGCACCGCCACAGATCGGTAATGAATACATCGACTGCTCAAACGCTGAAAATAGATCTCGGTTATTTATCTGCAAGCGGTCTGCGAAACAGATGATGCTTTGAGTATTATCATTGCACTCAAGCTGTTGCCACATAGCGTGGCTATCGAGCAATGGTTGTTCGCTATATTCGACAACACCACAAGAGTAAGACGTCGCGTCAAAGCGGGTAACAATCAGATAAAGACCTTGGTGCAGGATGACACCTTGACTAATGTAGTGGTTAGCACTGCAACCAATCAATTTGGCATTGGGAAAAGTCGATTGAATCACTTGGCAGGCAGCCAAAACAGAACCTTTCTCGAAAGACGAAAACACCTGAATCAGTAGGCTTTCATGTTGATGAAAATCTATCTTTTCCAATTCACGTTGGGTTTGCTCAATGTCTTGTATCAGGAGAGAAGTCGACTGCATATTCACATTAATCGTTACGTTAATGATTTATTATTGTGCTTATTATAGATAAGGCTTGCACGGAATACTTGCGATCGCGTTATGAATAATGTGACCTTAGTTAGACATCATTCATTCCGCCAAAAAGCAGTCATTAATGGCGGCGCAGTACTTTTATAGCCAGTCGTTACACAATGCGGGAAGCTTTAACTGCTAAAACAGTCGCTTAGGCTCACCGAAGTAGTAACCCTGCAGATAATCGACACCCATTTGCTCTGCTATCTCACAAACCTGTTGGTTATGGACAAATTCAGCGACCGTTTTGGCATTGAACACTTGGCACAAACGAATCAACTGAGAGGCTATGTTTCTTTGTTTTTGATCTTTGTCGATATTACGAATCAAGCTACCGTCGAGCTTAATGATCTGTGGCTCAAGCTTAATGATTTCCTCGATGTTGGAGTAACCAGAGCCAAAGTCATCAACAATGATTCTCGCCCCAAGCGCACGGAAGTGATCACACACCTCAATCATGCGGCCATAATCTTTAATCTGTTCAGACTCGAGAACTTCTAAACCAAGTCGAGTAGGATCGTTCATACCACTGATCGCAGCCTCAAGGACCTCGAGCGTCTTATCGCTCAACAAATCTTGTGGGGATAGATTGATAGAAAATGAGCTCTGCTTATCCGCCATATAGCCAATAGTGCTCTTAATCATGTGTCGACTAAGGCGCGTGTAAAGATGGGTGTCAGCAATGATAGGTAAGAACTTTCCTGGTGGCACAATAGTACCGTCCGACTCCATGATTCTGACCAAACACTCTTGGCCAATCATTTCGTGCGTAACCGACTCCACAATCGGCTGGGAATAGGTGATGATGTTCTGATCTAGAATCGCACGACTTACACAACTCAACCAACCGAGTTGCTCTTTGCGGTCCTCTTCGCTCACCTGAATATCTTTGGCATTGGTGATGTGGGTATTGTTACGTACTCCATAGCGTCGAGCTTCGATCGCTTTCAATAAGATCTGGTCACCACTGTCGGTTAAGAAGTCACAACGACTAGCAAAGCCGCCACACAGAGAAACTGACAGGTAATCAATATCAGCCAAACCATATGGCTCAAAATTTATGTGTTCGATGTCATCGGCGAACTCAACGAAACCTTCTTTTATTTTCGTACTACCAACACTAGCATTGAAGATAATCGCCCACTCTCCAACACCAATACTGAATAGCTCTACCTTCACGCGAGGCTCTTTAACCACACGAAGCTGTAATCGCTCGATAAAGTGATTAGACAGATCGAGTAGCAGCTGATCCCCCACTTGATAACCATACTTCTCGTTAACCTGATGGAAGTTGGTTAGCTTTAAGGTCAGCAGATGTTCACTGAACAGAATCGTATTGAGGCGCTCTTTCAGTACGATACGGTTCGGCAAACCAGTACGCGAGTCAATGCGATAGCTTTCGGTTAAGCGACGCGCTTGTTGATGGAGTTTCTTTTCCATCTGAGTATTCATACTGTCGAGATCAGCGACTGCATTTCTGACTAGGTTAAGCAATGGCGACACGGTTGAGCCACACTGAAAGTCTTCGCAATGAAACTCTTTAATCTCGTCAGACTCGCGCATAGCGATATAAGTCAAGCTGTGGTGCAGTATCTCTTGGCGGTCTTCATTACGGTATAGCTCCCCCATGCAGTAGGCACCACATGTATTCACTATCCCTTCAAATGGCTTGAGCTCAAGTTTACTGTCGATAAATTCAAGTCGAGATACGCAGTTATAAATGATCACCGATTCAGGCTGATGCATGGCTAGCATCTCGGCACCGTGGTGCACCTTTTCTGCAGTGAGCGATGGGTGGTTATAACAAAACTGCGCCTCTTCACCGACATGCCAAGGGCTATCAAACTCAATACTGCCATCATCATTAATACGTAGCGGCGTCGAGATACCCTTCTTTCTGCCAAGTTCTCGATAAAGTGGAAAGCTCATCAGTTGACTAAAAGGAAGGTCTTTGCCATCCGCAAGGTAATGTTTGAATACTTCAATAGCCGGCTTGTCGTTCAATGCGTATAAGCGATTTCCGATTGCGTGTGTGACTCGTAGCTTCATCCCAATCGGGTTCCACTCAGAGTACGCGTCCGACCAAACCTTCAATCTTGGGTTAGTCAGAGCCACAGCAACACAGGCGTGCTGGTAGGTTTGCTCGTTATACATAACCCAACGGCCAAATTCATTCTCATGGCACAGTCCACCAGCTATCGGCAAGGCGTAAGGCAAATTTTCAAAAGCGCTATAAATAGGATAATCACGCCCTTCAACCTGATCGCACAAGCTGATGACCGTTTTGGTTTCTTCTGTAAGGCGCAGCTGAAAAGCTAAGTCTTGGCTGTCTTGATTTGGATTGCCGGAAAAAGGCTGGACCGCAGAGGTTAGATGGGTTTCGTTGAACTCACTGATGATGACTAAGGTGCATGCACTTTCAAGGCAATTATCACAGATAACATGACGAGCACTCTGGCCAATTAGCGTCGCATTATTTAAACGATTGAGGGCAACACCCGCGATTTGACGAGCTAGATCTGAAGATTGAGCTGAGAAAATTTGAATAAGGTACTGTTTGCTGTCACACCATTCTCGCTGATCAAATTGAGCTCTAAATAACGCCTCAGTATTTGCGAGAAATGTAAATGTTTGCATGCCAACCCTTGTTCAAAATCGAGTGAAGTAACAACCCGCAACCACTGCTATGACTGAAATGAATCGATAAAAAGTAGTCGCCAATTATCCTAGCCTAATCAGGCTTTTATAGGCGACTAATGTAACAATTCAATAGCATAAATGCGACACAATAAGCTTACCGAGCCATTAAATTAGTCGCATAAGATCGCTAAGTTGGTCTATTTCAACATCAGGGAGCACACTCGCCTTCGGGGAGCGGTATAAATTGGAACCAGTGTCATTAAACCAGCACGCTTGGAAGCCATTTTGCTTGGCTCCATAGACATCCGTTTTGAGGTGATCGCCAACATGAAGAATATTCTCAGCGTCACAACCTAGGTGTTGCTGAGCTTTTTCAAACATATCTGGATAGGGTTTTGCTCTGCCATCAGGGCCGGCTTTAAGGATTAATTGAAAGTACAGCCCTAAGCCAATTTTGTGTGGATCGACATTGCCATTGGTAATCGCAACCAGAGGAATACGTTGGCTAAGTTCAGTCATCACTCGATGCGTTTCTTGAGGGACATCGACTTGATTACGCAACCACAAGGCATGCTCAATGCCCTCTCGAGCCGCTTGCTCTGCTTGCTGCAGAGAGTAACCCAATTGCAGCAAACCACTCTTAATCTGAGTTTCACGCCACACGGTGACATCATGTTTCAAAGCTGGGTTTTCAGATGCGACTTGCTGCTTAATGCCCTGCCACTCTTCAAGCGATAAAGAAGCCGACACTGGGTGCTTTTGATAAAGCCACTGTGCCATCTCTTTCTCAACCTTCATGATCACAGGCCAGTTGTCATACAGGGTGTCATCCAAGTCAAAGGTCATGGCTTTGATGGGCTTTAACCCTCGATAAATTCGCATAGTAAACCCTTTAATCTAATCTTTATTCTTCTTACGAGCTCTCGGGTGAGCCTGATCATAAGCTTGTGCTAAGTGTTGGAAATCTAAGTGGGTATACACTTGGGTCGTCGAGATGTTTTCATGGCCAAGCAACTCTTGCACAGCACGAAGATTTTGGCTCGATTCCAGCACATGCGTTGCAAAGGAGTGACGCAGTTTATGCGGGCTGATGTGGCTCGCGACAGATTGCTTCTTGCCCCACTCTTCCATGCGCTTTTGCACGCTGCGGTGAGAGATACGAGTCCCGAGCTTAGAGACAAACAGCGCGGTTTCACCCGGTGAAGCCAATTCACCACGAACTTTGAGCCATTTATCGACCCACTCTTTAGCTAAACCAGAAAAAGGCGCTTTGCGTTCTTTGTCGCCTTTACCAATCACTCGGATTTCGCCTTGTCGACCCAACACATCTTTCAGATTGATGCCGACCAGTTCTGCCAGTCGTAATCCAGCACCATACATCACCTCCATCATCGCTCGATCACGAATCGACAATGGATCGTCCTCATTCACATCAAGCAGTTGACCCACTTCATCAACATCGAGGTTTTTAGGCAAAGGGCGTTGTTTGCGAGGTGCAGAGACACCTTTGGCTGGATTGGCGGTCATTTCGCCACGCAACACAAGGAAATCAAAGAAGCTGCGCAGTGACGATAAGCGCGTTGCAATGCTGCTCGCTTTCATTCCCTCACGCATGCCTTTACTGGCCAGTTGTCTGACCCACGCCGCATCGACTTGACCCCAATCCTTTAGCCCTAGAGTGACTAAATGACCGGCCATGGTTTCAAGTTGTTGTTTGTAATTACGTTGGGTGTGTAGGCTGAGTCCCTTCTCGCTTCGGAGATATTCATAGAAGCGAGAAAGTGGCTTTTGAAGGCTGTTAGGAAGAGGTATTTTGGGCTCTAGGCTCATTATTTATCTGCCAAGGTAAGGTGTCCGCCAAATGAGCGACAACAAGTGCTAAATGGCGTAAAAAGAGCGTATCCATATGGGGTTGGAAATGTCCGCCATCTTCACTAGAAAAGGCGAGCAAACCCAATGGAGACTGCTTAGCAAGCGGTAGTACTACATAAGAGCCTAGCTCTGGAACTGGATAATCACCAAACAAATCGTGTCTGTCGGCTTTTCTCAAGCGTCCAAGATAAGCATCTTTGCCATTGAAATGGTTAAGCGAAAACTTAGAGTAACCCTCAGCACTCAACTGATAAAAGCCAGATTGCGAAAGAATACGAACATGAGCCTTAAGCCCAAGATCTAACGCTTTTTGTTCAACGGCTTTTATCACCTGCATGAAGTCACTGCATTTCAGCACTTGCGCTTGCAGATCCATAAACTCATAGAAGGTTTTATCGTTATTTGCTGCCAACGACATCAAGCCAGTGATCTCTTCTTCAAGCTCTTCGATTCGATGACGTTGGCGTTTAAGCTGAACCTCAACCAGAGAAACAGCGCCCTGCTCAACGTTATTGATAGCAAGGCGATCAACCAAATCTTTTCGGTCTTGGAAAAAATCTGGGTTATCACGTAAATATTCCGCGACCACTTCTGCGGTGAGTGCGTCGGCTTCAACGTAAGACAAAACCTATCCTTTATTTTTATGAATATATTTGTTTTGGGTCGTTATTAGCAAGAAAGTTGACCATCAAACACATGCGTTGCAGGGCCGGTCATAAACAGAGGTTTACCCGGGCCTTGCCAGCTAATGTGTAAGTCACCGCCTGGTAGACGAACCTTCACATTCTCAGCCAGTAAGCCTTGAGTGATACCCACTGCAACTGCGCCACACGCTCCGCTGCCACATGCCTGAGTTTCACCCGCGCCGCGTTCGTAAACACGTAGACGAACTTCTTCACGGTTAACGACCTGCATAAAGCCAGCATTAACACGCTCAGGGAAACGTTCATGTGATTCAAGTAGTGGGCCTAAGGTGTCCACATCAGCCGTGTCGACGTCATCAACCACGGTAACCACATGTGGGTTACCCATGCTTACCGCACCACAGAATAAGGTGTGTACATCCGTTCTTAGGATATACGTCTTCTCTGGCTGCTTGGCCTTGAATGGAATCTTGCCGGGTTCGAACTCAGGAATGCCCATGTTCACCGTGATCAGGTCATTCTCTTCAATCTTGAGAACCATTTTACCTTTCTTGGTACTCACGTTGATGCTGTACTTATTCGTTAAGCCTTTCATGCGAACGAATCGTGCAAAACAACGTGCACCATTGCCACACTGCTCCACTTCACTGCCATCCGCATTGAATATGCGGTAATGGAAATCAGTTTCTGGATCATAGGGAGCCTCAACCACAAGTAGCTGATCAAAGCCCACGCCAGTGTGACGATCCGCCAAACGACGGATCAAATCTGGAGAAAAGAAAATATTTTGAGTAATGCAGTCCACGACCATGAAATCATTGCCCAAACCATGCATTTTAGAAAAGTGGAAGTGCATAACGCTTAAAATTACTCCGGAAGAATGTTTTCAAGTTCCCACAGACTCGTAAGCTCTTCACGCTGACGAACCAAGTGAGTTTTATCGCCATCCACCATCACTTCAGCCGCACGCGAACGAGTGTTGTAGTTAGATGACATCGCGAAGCCATAAGCACCCGCTGAACGAACTGCTAGCAGATCACCTTCTTCAAGAACAAGGTCACGATCTTTACCTAGGAAATCGCCTGTCTCACAGATTGGGCCAACCAAATCGTAAGTCACAGCTTCACCCTGACGAGGGCTAACAGGAACAATATCCTGCCAAGCTTGATAAAGTGCTGGGCGCATTAGGTCGTTCATTGCTGCATCGATGATGGCAAAGTTCTTGTGCTCTGTTGGCTTGAGGAACTCGACTTTCGTTAATAATACACCAGCGTTAGCAGCAATCGCTCTTCCAGGCTCGAAAATCAGCTCTAGATCAGAATGATTGTCTAGGCGAGCCAATAAGGCTTTCGCGTAGTCAGAAGGCTGTGGTGGTAATTCATCACGATAAACCACACCCAAACCGCCACCGACATCAAGGTGTTTGATGTTGATACCGTTAGCACGTAGCTGGTCGATCAGCGCAAGCAGGCGATCGGTTGCATCGATGAAAGGTTCGATATCCGTTAACTGAGAACCAATGTGGCAATCAATACCATGGATAGACAAGTT
The DNA here is from genome assembly GCF_041474575.1 of Vibrio sp. 10N.222.51.C5. Taxonomy (NCBI): domain Bacteria; kingdom Pseudomonadati; phylum Pseudomonadota; class Gammaproteobacteria; order Vibrionales; family Vibrionaceae; genus Vibrio; species Vibrio sp. 10N.222.51.C5. The sequence continues at coordinate 9,006 of NZ_JBFRUJ010000040.1, read as the reverse complement.
ATCGAGTGTTTTTGCAAACTCATAGACAGCAGGAGCACGGTCGAAAGCGATACCAAACTTGTTATCACGCAGACCAGTAGAGATATAAGGGTGAGTGTTCGCATCAACGTCTGGGTTGATACGCAGTGAAATCGGCGCTTTAACACCAAGCTCACCAGCTACTTTATTCAGTCGCTCTAGTTCTGGTTCAGACTCTACGTTGAAACACTTAATGTTCAACTCAAGCGCACGCTTCATTTCAGCGGCTGTTTTACCGACACCAGAGAATACAACTTTTGCTGGATCGCCACCGGCAGCAACCACACGCTCTAGCTCACCGCCAGAAACGATATCGAAGCCAGAGCCCAAACGAGCCAAAGTATTCAACACGCCAAGGTTTGAGTTAGCTTTAACGGCATAACACACCAAGTGCGGATGCTCACCAACCGATGAATCAAACGCATTCCAGTGGCGTTCTAATGTTGCACGAGAATATACATACAGCGGTGTACCATATTGCTCTGCTAGTTGTGAAAGTGCGACGTCCTCAGCCCAAAGCTGGCCATCTTCCTGATAGTTGAAGTAATCCAAAGTTCTTATCCCTTATAAATAACGATTTCTGCGTGTTTTCACTTATTGTGATTGTTCGGTTTGCTGAACTTCATCAGGATCGTACAAAGGACCCGTTTGACCACAACCAGAAAGTCCAATAACGGACATCATAAATAGAGCAGCAATTAATTTTTTCATTTTGCATATCGTGATTATTAACTCAATGCCCCCTATAATCGCACCACACTCAGGAAAAGCAATAGGATAGAAAGGATGAACGAGACTGAATTTCATCAGCTGGTCGATATACAGATGCAAAACATCGAAGAAGCTATCGATGAATCAGAGGCAGATATTGATTACGAAGTGACTGGTAACGTGATGACGCTGGAGTTTGAGAACCGCAGCCAAATCATCATTAACCGCCAAGAACCAATGAAAGAAATCTGGTTAGCGTCTAAATCTGGTGGCTTTCACTTCAAGCTAGTTGACGACAAGTGGACATGTTCAAAGACGGGCATGGAGCTGTTTGAGATGGTTAAAGAAGAATGCGTGAAGCACGCAGGTGAAGCGATCGATTGGGTCTAATCATTTGTAAGCAAAACTAAAAAGGAGTGAATCAATCACTCCTTTTTCAATATCAATCGGGCTTAGTAAGACTAGATGTTGACTATCTTTGAGCTCCGAGAAGCTAAAGTTGCATCGTTACGATAAGGCACAACGTAAGAATTGCCTTCTTCAGGATGAACGATTTGGTAGTACTGAGGTAGGTTAAAGTTAATCAACTTAGACGACATCTTCGACTCATCTTTTACCGATGTGTAGAAAGAATTCACGCTCGCGATCATCTCATCTTTTTCACCGCTGTACTGGTGGTAGACCTCAACTTGGTTCGACTCGTCCAATACATAAATATTGAAGCCTTTGTCGGTATCTTCGAAAAAGAACTGAATCAAGCCCTCACTCGCAAAACCATCCACCACTTCTGGTAGCTGATACTCTTGCTCTTTATCGAGCATCAGTAAAGGTGAGCCTTTGAGCTTATTGGTTGAGATGCTACGGTAGAAATCGACCGAGTTTTCCAACATCTGTACCGACACACCACGACGTTCGAAGAACAGACCAAACATCTTATTAGCTAAACGAATAGCCTTAAAGCGGCGGCGCTTCTCGGGTTCAATCGGTTTCAATCGTAAATCGATACACTCAGCAAGCAGTTGATACACCATGTTACGCATCACACCACGCAGGTTTTTGCTGTAACAGAACACATCAACCGATTCTGGCGGTAAAGCATCTTGGTGCATTTTGCCAAGCACCGTCTTCAGCGCATCCAGCATTGCCGTATCACCTTGGAAATGCAGCGTACGTACTTCATGCCAAGAGTTACGATAAACTAAGTCGACACTGCCGACTAAGCTCTTACCTTCCTCACCAAAGCTGAAGATATCGGCGTTCTTGAGGTCCACTTTTAATGCACGACCACTTAATTCAGACGTCGGGTCATTTTCAAAGTTGATGAACATCGCTAGCTGGCTTATCTCACACGGGCTCGCCAGTGCTTGCATACTTGGGCGACGCTTACGCAAAGAAAACGTATTACGCAGGTCGCTCACCATTTGATAGAACTTATCGATATCGATGTGAGCGTCACGTACCACAGAGTGCAAACGTGTCGACTCGGTAATCAAGCCATTAAAAAACGACCATGCTACCAACTTACTCAAGTACTCATGGTGCTCTAGAGAAGGCTGACCAAGAATGCGGTGTGCAACCAGTGGCTGCTTATACAAGTACCAACCTGCTTTATTCGACTGACCCTGACGAACTTCGATGAAGCTCAAGTCGGGTTCATGCAGATCCGGAGAGATTTGTGGGTTCAGCAGTGTCACTTTACCTGGCAATACCTCAAACGCAGCGTAAAGCTTACGTGCCAAGATGCTGATATCTTGTGGACTGATTGCCGAAGTGATGTCGTTACGACGCGCAAATTGAATCAGATTACGATAGCTCAGCATCAAGGCATCAAGCAGTGCATGGTGCACCACTTTAACCTGCTCAACCTTCCAGTTACGGCGGTTATCGAGCTCAGCAATGGTTTCATGTCCCCAATTCCAAGATTTAGTCATCTCGGTTAAGGCTTCACGACGCCACGCAACGGAGCCAATGCCCGCATCTCGTGACAACTTCTCGTGGGTCTTAAGATAAAAACAGCGCCTCACCAAGTCCAATCGAGTATGGTCGTTAATACGCTCTAGGTAGCGCGTTACCTTCTCAAGCATCAGATAGTAACTATCCATGCCATACAGATCCGGTTCATCCGCGAAGAAGCGACGCTTGGTATCAATACTCAGCAGTTGGGTGTTTGGGTATTCCCATGAATAGGCTTCTAACAGGATCGCCTTCAAAACCGATTTATACGGTGAGTCGATACTCTTATAGAGCTGCCACAGGTTTGAACCAAAGTACTCTTCAGCGGGAATGCGATTCAGCTTGCCGAAATCGATCCACTGCGAGCAATCAAGATAGCCATCCTGACACAAACCTTGAACATACTCGTCGTAACACTCTTCCATTTCTGGCGGAATGATTTGCCACAACAAACGCTGACCAGCCAAACGAACCGCAGAGCGATAAAACTCATCAAGCAATAATAAGTGCTGTGAAGAACCACAGTTATCGCCGGTCATCTCTTCTGAATGGTTCGAACGGAAACGCTCTTCATCCATCAAGAAGAAGTTCGCTTCTACTCCCAAGGTTTCAGCCCAATCGGTAATCAAGAGACACTTGTTGGTTAGGCTATCGCGAGATGCGCCATCCATATCCGGGGAAACACACACCCAGATATCAAGATCACTTGAAGTGCTTTGACCAATAGAAGAAGTACTACCCATGGTGTACAAGCCAAGGATTGCTGGTTCATCAGCTTCGGTGAGTTTGCCACCCAGCGTTAATTCGGTATCAGAGACAAATTGCTTTTGGAATTCATTAAGCGTGAAGCTACGAATTCCAAAAGGAACTTGTTGGTCATAATAACCAGGCATCATCGGGTGATTGAAGTGAAGCAGTGCGGGAATAAGGTTGAATACTCGCTGGCCTTGCACATTCATCAACGCCAACGCACGATCAATGCGCTGCTGATTTAGATTGTCTAATCGTTGAATCAAAGTTTGAGTGTAAGCCTGCAAGGTAAGTCCTTGGTTTGAGGTTAAGTGCAGTTCTGTTTAGTTACTGAACGAAAGGAGCAACAAAACGTGATCAATTTAACACTTTTACCCTTAATGGTAAAGCAAAGGAACCCGTCATACTGGTCAATTCCTTGATGACAGAAAGTTAAACTCACGGCGTCGTAGTGTCCTCTTTATTGACTATTTCTAATAATAGCCCATGTTTCAAATGAGATACTAATCACACTATTTTGGTGAACTCATGAAAATCTCTCAGCTATCAAAGTATGGAATGATCAAACAGTAAGAATTCTCGCCTCATAATGGTAGGATTAGGCTATTACAGAACCTATATCGGAAACACCATGACAAATTCAGCACCAATCCGTATCGCGACCAGAAAAAGCCCTCTTGCCCTTTGGCAGGCATACTTTGTAAGGGATGCACTGCAAGCTGCTCACCCTGGTTTAGAGGTTGAGTTGGTAACTATGGTGACCAAAGGTGACATCATCCTAGACACTCCGCTTGCTAAAGTGGGTGGTAAAGGACTGTTCGTTAAAGAACTTGAAGTAGCCATGCTAGAAGGTCGTGCTGACCTAGCGGTTCACTCAATGAAAGATGTACCTGTCGACTTCCCTGAAGGTCTAGGTCTGGTAACAATTTGTGAGCGCGAAGATCCGCGTGACGCTTTCGTATCAAACACTTACAACAACATCGACGAACTCCCACAAGGTGCTGTCGTGGGTACGTGCAGTCTGCGTCGCCAATGCCAACTGTTAGAATACCGCCCAGATCTGATCATCAAAGAGCTGCGCGGCAACGTTGGTACTCGTCTAGGTAAACTCGATGATGGTCAATACGATGCGATCGTACTGGCTGCTGCAGGTCTTAAACGTCTAGAGCTAGAAGAGCGTATTCGTAGCTTCATCGAACCAGAGCAGTCTCTCCCTGCTGTTGGCCAAGGCGCTGTTGGTATTGAGTGTCGCCTTGATGACGAGCGTCTGATTAAACTCCTTGAACCACTGAATCATAAAGACACGGCTGATCGTGTACTGTGCGAACGTGCAATGAACCTTACCCTAGAAGGTGGCTGTCAGGTTCCTATCGGCAGCTACTCATTATTAGATGACGAAAACATCTGGCTACGTGCATTAGTTGGTGAACCGGACGGTTCTAAGATGGTTCGTGGTGAGATCTCTGGCCCTCGCAAAGATGCAGAAGCACTTGGCGTGACTCTGGCAAATCAATTGCTGGATGATGGCGCGAGAGAAATCTTAACCAAGCTCTACGTTGACCAAGAATAATCATGACAGTGTTGGTGACTCGTCCCGGTTCAGAGGGACAATCGCTTTGCCAACAACTAGCGGATGAAGGGGTTCAAGCAATCCATCATCCGCTGATTCGTATCGTGGATAATCCCAACTCTGCGGATTTAAGCACCCAGCTTAATAACAGCGATATCATTATTGCAGTCAGTCACCACGCCGTGGCGGCTGCCCAAAGCATCCTTTCAAAAACCTCATCCATTTGGCCTACTTCGCCGCTTTATCTTGGCGTTGGTCAAAAAACTGCGCACGTTTTAAGCAAAGTCTGTAAACAAAAAGTAAACTATCCTCAAGTTAGTGATAGTGAACATCTTCTTAAACTTACTGAACTTAATGGCGTAGAAAATAAGTCCATTTTGATACTACGTGGCAATGGTGGGCGTGAGCTCATTAGGGATTCTCTACTCAATCGAGGTGCACAAGTCTCTTATTGTGAGACCTACCGTAGAGAATATATTCCTATTAGCGACCACAATACCTATCAAACATGGATAAACAAAAAAACGTCCAAAGTTGTCATCACTAGTCAGGAACAATTGGAGTATCTCTGCTCAATTACCCCTGATGAGTATTTGGCTTGGCTTTCAACAAGACATCTATTTGTCCCAAGCCAGCGCATTGTAGAACGAGCACAACAACTCGGCTTCTCGAATGTGACCAATACTCACAGTGCTACGAACCAAATATTACTGGCTGCTCTCCGGCCCTAGCTAGAAACAGGAAATAAGCATGACAAGCAAAAAAAATAATGAGCATATTGAACCTGAAAAGAAACAAGATACTCAGCCAGTAGTTGTTGAAAACGAAAAAGCTGACTCTACAGAGACAAAACAACCTGAACAGAAGCTTGATGCCTCTGCTTCAAATACCGCTAAAAATGAGCAGCCTCAAGCTGAGCATAAAGAGCAAATAGAGAAAGCAGAAAAGCAAGGTAAGCGCGGTGTCAAACTAGGCGCTATTGCGATCGCTATTTCAATTATCTTCAGTGGCGGTATCGCATTTCAAATGCAGCAAAAGAGCGCTGAATACTCGGCTCAAATAGCCGCTCTTCAAGCACAACTTCAAAATACCCAATCTGCGGTAAATAAAGACCTACAAACCATCAAGCAAGAGACTATCCAAGAAGCCTCACACGCGGTGGAGAAAACTCAGGTCGTGCAATCTCAACAGCAGAAGAGCATTCAAAGCCTGCAGTTAGCAGTGGCTGACGTGAAAGGTCGCCGCCCGAATGACTGGTTGCTTGCTGAAGCTGATTACCTTGTGAAACTAGCAGGACGTAAACTGTTCCTCGAGCATGATGCCGTTAGTGCAACCAAACTAATGGAAAGCGCCGATCAACGTATCGCCGCACTGAATGACCCGAGCTTAGTGTCACTGCGTCAATCAATGACCAATGACATTACTAAGCTTCGCACTATTCCTCTTATCGACCGTGACGGCTTAGTTCTACGCATCACAAGCCTACAACAACAAGTCGATACGCTGCCGCTTGCCAATGCAATCCTGCCTGAGGCTACCGCTGTTGAGAAAAAAGCCGTATCGCAAGATATTAATGATTGGCAGAACAACCTGATGACGTCGATGAAAGACTTCTCAGAAAACTTCATTACCTTCCGTAGTCGTGATGGCGAAGTTATCCCTCTACTCTCTCCTGAACAACACTTCTACCTGCGTGAAAACATCAAAGGTAAATTAGAAACCGCGATTCGCGCCGTCTACAAAGAACAAGGTGAACTCTATAGCGCAGCTCTTAATACCGCTAGCGAGTGGTCGAAAGCGTATCTAAACCAAGATAACAACTCAGTGATTGAATTTGAGAAAGCGATTAAACAGCTAAGTGAACAGAACATCTCTGTGAAATACCCTGTAAAGCTTGAATCTCAAAATGAGTTGTCAGATGTGATACGTGAGCGCCTACGTCGTGAAGTCACCGTTATGACCACGGAGGAAAAATAATGATTCGTTGGATTTTTCTTTTTCTCGTTCTAGGTGCTGGGTTAATTGTTGGTACTCAGTTCTCTGGTCAACAAGGCTACGTTCTGATCTCAATTGCGAATAAGACTATTGAGATGAGCGTGACAACACTGGTTATCTTTGTCATTGCTCTTCTAGCGGCTCTATTCGGCTTAGAGTACCTATTTAAAAAGCTTATGTACGCAAGCTCGACAACTTGGAACTGGTTCAGTGTTCGTAAGCTGAAACGTTCTCGTCGTTATACCAATGAAGGCATTATCAAGCTACTTGAAGGTGACTGGAAAGGCGCTGAGAAGAAAGTAACTCGTTGGGCTAACCATCACGACATGCCTCTACTTTGTTATTTAGTCGCTTCTCAAGCGGCACACGAACAAGGTAATACAAGTGAGCGAGATAAGTACATCGAGCTTGCTAGCCAACAGGACGACTCTCTACTAGCGGTTGAGCTAACTAAAGCTAAACAGCAAATCAGCGAGTCAAACTACGAAGCTGCATTCGATACACTTTCGACCCTAAAAGGCACATACCCTAATAACACTGCTGTACTTGGCCTGTTAAAAGCCACTTACTTGCAACTGAAGTTATGGCAGCCATTGCTAGAGTTAACTCCTAAATTAGTTAAGAACAAACTTCTAACAGCTGATGAGCAACGTGAATTAGAGCAGAAAGCACAATGTGGGCTACTTCATGATGTGGCACAACAGCAAGGTAGCGAAGGTTTAATCAGCCATTGGAACAAGCTTTCAAGAAAACAGAAACAAAGTTCGCACCTTGTATCCTGCTTTGTGAAGCAACTTATCGCTCGCAAAGCTGACTCAGAAGCCTTCACTGTGATCAAAGAGAACATTGCAAAGAGTGGGTCAAATGAACTCTACATGTTGCTTCCAGAGCTGAACTTATCCGATCACCACCCAGTAGTGGTCATGCTAGAACGTGCAATTAGTAAAGACAGTGGTAATGCCGAAGCACACAGCGCGCTGGCTCAGTTCTACTTAAGAGAGCAGAAGTGGGCGGAAGCACAAAGCCACTTCGAAAAAGCCCTAGCACTTCGCTCAAATGTTTCAGATTACGGATACCTATCTGACGCACTAGAGAAGCAAAACTTAACGAAAGCAGCTCACGAGGTTTCTCGTAAAGCGCTCGCTCTAGTTCAACCCGCTTAACTCTAAGCGACTCAAACTAAGCCGATGTCTAGCATCGGCTTTTTTGTATCTGCTATTTAACCCTAGATAACTTCTACAATAGCTATAAACCAAGCTCATCAAACACTTACCTGCCCAATACCAACTAACCATGAAATTGCTCAACTGGGCTTCTCAAACACACGGAAAACGACTTTAGTTGTGTCTGTACGTAGTTTTACCATTCTTATAAACAAGTCCTTATAATAGGTTCGAGAGGAGTCATAGAGAAAAGTGATACCTTGAAGTTCAAGAACAAATGGAGATCAGCTTGAGAGAAGGCGCTTAAAGATATTTACCCGCAGACAGATGCCCACTTAAAGTCACGTTGAATTAACAATTAAATAGCCATCAACGTTCCAACTATAAACCGTTATAACCGGGGAGTTCACGTAACTGCCTGTAGATTAATCTATTAAGTAGAGGGAGATAGCAAGAGTTACCGACCAACAAAACCTTGTTATTAGAAACGAGGCATCTTTATCAGCCAGTTCAAATTAGTAGGAGATAGAGCTCTCAAGACGCTCAGGAAAAGTTAATCAACGAACCAATAGCCACAAGTATAAACTTACGTAATCAAGCGCTGCTAGAGAGAGCAGAGCTTAATAATAAGTGTCGGAATATCAGAGCTCGTGATCAACGTAAAGCGCCTCTACAAACTCTGAGACGAATAATAAGACTCATACCAATCCGGAAAATTAACTGATCAGGTCAATCCAATCTCTTGTACACATTTTTGTGACGCGATCTTTGCACTCAAGAAATCCATTCCAAGCGCTACAGACCTTCGAAACAATATCGTTATAATCAATGAAGTTTTGGTTTGCT